>NZ_VDMB01000004.1 GCF_006175995.1 Desulfobotulus mexicanus | reverse complement strand
AGCGTACAGTTTGTCCAGTGTTGAGTCGTCAAGAACCAGCACACCCTTTTTCAAAATAACGTGCTGAATTGCTTCATTACGAAGAGCCGATGCTGAAGGCGTAAGCCTGTGAAGAAGTCGATTGATGGAATCATGCGCAGGAGCATTTTTTTGCTCCTGTAAAACTCTCTCAACCTCTGTGCAGGTAAAAATTTTGGGACTTGCTGTCAAAAAAGCCATGTAATCATATTCAGAAAATTTTGGTGGATTCATAATCTTTAAACCTTAAATAGAACCGGTAAAAACATCAACTGCGTAACTCCTAGGTCTTTAAGGTGCTTAATCTTGTTGAATCCAGCAGGCTTCCTGGCTGTTTTTAAAGTCTTTAAGGTCCTTAGGGTCTTTAAGATCTTTAAAGTTTTTAGGGCCCTTAAAGATTTTAATTTTTTTTAAATACGGCGGGCTTCTTGCCAGCCTCTGGTGGGCAACCACAACCATGGAGGATACCCATGACCAAAGAAAAAAAAGGTGCTCCCTTTTTTAAGAAGATATCAATTGAACTTCTGGCTCCGGCAAAGGATCTGGCAGGGGGCAGGGCAGCCATTACCCATGGTGCCGATGCCGTATATATAGGTGCGGACCGCTTCAGTGCCAGAGCCGCCGCATCAAATACCATGGCAGACATTGAAAGCCTCTGTCGTTTTGCCCATGGCTTTAACGCAAAAATTTATCTGGCCCTGAACACGCTTTTGTATGACGATGAGCTTAAAAATGCAAAAACCCTTATCCATGAAGCCTGGAACGCTGGTGTGGACGCTGTTATTTTTCAGGATATGGCCCTTCTGGAGATGGATCTTCCTCCCATTGCCCTCCATGCCAGTACCCAGATGCATAACATGAATCCGAAGCATATTGCTTTTCTGGAAGCAGCAGGAGTTTCCCGTGTGGTTCTGGCAAGGGAGCTGGATCTTGAAGCCATAGGCCGCATCCGTAAAAAAACGAATCTTGACCTTGAGGCCTTTGTGCATGGTGCTTTGTGCGTCAGTCACTCCGGTCGCTGCTGGATGAGCCTTGCCATGGGGGGGAGAAGTGCCAACCGGGGTGTCTGCGGTCAGCCCTGTCGTCTGCCCTGGGATCTCACCGATGAAAAGGGAACGCGCATCAGCAGCGGAAAACATCTGCTTTCTTTGAAGGATATGGATCGTTCGGCAGGTCTTTTGCCCATGCTGGAGGCAGGGGTGAGTTCATTTAAGATCGAAGGACGCCTCAAGGATATCTCTTATGTGAAAAATGTGACGGCCTTCTATAGAAAAAAGCTGGATGCAGCCATGGAAATCTGGGGCAGGGGAGAGAGGGCTTCCCATGGAAATTCTTCCTTCACCTTTACCCCGGATCCGGCAAAGACCTTTCACAGGGGTGGTACGGATTATTTTCTTTACGGAAGACGGGAAAAAATCTGGCAGATGGATACACCAAAGGCCATGGGTGAAAAGCTTTGTCGTATTCAGGGCCTTGAGGGCGGCATTCTTCTTCTGGAAGAGGCCGCGGATCTTGCACCCGGAGACGGACTCTGTTTTCTTGATGCCGCAGGCCTGATGCGGGGCCTTAATGTGAACCGAGTGGAAGGTAAAAAGGTCTGGCCTGCTCCGGGTTCCCTCACGGGTCTCAAGGTTTCCGATGTGGCCGGGTCTTTTTTGTACAGAAATGCGGATATTCGTTTCAGGCGCATGCTGGAATCCGAAAAAAGTGCATCCAGAAAGCTGCCGGTCTCCCTTGTTTTCAGGGAAGGAGAAAAGGATTTTGTCCTTGAAATGAAAGACCTTAGCTCCGGACTCAGTGTGGAGGTTTGTGCAGACTTTGACCTTGAACCCGCAAAGAATCCCTCCACAGTTCAGGAAGCAGTAAGACGGCAGCTGGAAAAACTGGGGGATACGCCCTTTGAGGCAAAGGAAATTCTTGTGGAGACAGGCCCCTGGTTTTTCAGGGCTTCGGCCCTCAATGCCCTGCGCCGGGAAGCGGCAGAAAAGCTTGTGCTCCTTTGCCTTGAAAAATATGAAAGGCCCCGAAGGAAACAGGCAGTACAAGGCTTTGACACACAGCCCTATCCAGAAGACTGCCTTGATGCATCCTTTAATGTCAGCAATGCCATGGCAAAGGCCTTTTATGAAAAGCATGGCAGCCCTGTTCAGTCCATGGCCTTTGAAAAAGAAGGCATGTCTCCCGGAACAAGGGTCATGACCAGCCACCACTGCCTGCGCTATGCCTTTCGGGCCTGCCCCCGTCACCACAGGGCAGAGGGAGGAGGCAACTGGCATCTGAAGGGCAGCAGGGCTTCCTTTACCCTTGATTTTGACTGTGCTGACTGCTGTATGCATATTGTTTCAGAAGGGGCTTTGAAGTAATTAGAAACGGAGAGGGCAGAATAAATGAAAAATAAAAATGACAGGTTCTTGATAGAAAGGGTTTCTTGTGAGCAAACAGAAGAGCTGCTGCAAGTTTACCTTGATCTTTTTTATAACCGGGAACCATTGACAAAATGCATTGGTTTCAGCAGGGATAGTCTGTTTTCAATAGCAAAGACGGTATATGGTGGTGAGAGTTACCTTTCTCAGGCGTTCTGCTGGATTGCAAGGATTCCGGCAGAGGGGGGCAGGGTTGCAGGTTTTATTCTCTGTGAAGATCCGGTTGCAGCAGGCCTGCTGCAAAAGCCGGAAAACCTTACCGCGTACGAGACCGAGAGGATTATGGCTGTTTCTGCCCTGCATGAAGAGCTTCTCTATCCCCTGCACCAGATGGCAGGAGCCGGTAAAGGGGCGGGGCTGCACCTTGCTGCGGTTGGAGTTGTACCGGAGTATGAAGGCAGAGGTATTGCGATGCTTCTTATGCAGACTGCGCTTGCGGCTGCCTGTAGTGGTGGCTTTCACTATGTCTTTTCGGAATGTACGGGCATTGGTTCCCGAAAGCTGCACGAGAAATGTGGCTTTGAACATCTCAAGACAATAGCAGTTAAGGATTTTCTTCTGAATGGTGAAGCATCCTTTGAAAACTGCGACGTTGATATCTGTCTCATGGTAAAATATTTCTGCAAAGACTTGCAGTAAAGGTGTTGATCCTGAACCACGCTGTTGCGTAATTGATTGATAACTCTCTTTGATTGCTGTAGGCATTAAAGAGTCTTTATATATGGGCATTCCGATGGAGGTGAAAATGGCTGGCATTTCTTTTTTCAGGGTTTTACTCATATTCAGCGTTTTCTGGCTTCCTTTCAGGTCATCTTATGTTTTTTCTGCCACCATTCACATTGCCACACCGGAGTGGGAAGGCCAGACAACAAAGGATGGCAGCGGTTTATTCTTTGATATGCTGAGAAAAATCTATCAGCCCCATGGAATAGAGATTTCCTGGGAGATTGCATCCTGGAAGCGCTCCATACAGCTTGTGGCGGAAGGCCATGCCGATGCCATACCCACTGTCTGGCGGGATGATGCGGAAGAAGCTGGTCTGAGACTGCCACAGATGCCGCTTTACATTGAATATACCTCTGCCGTTTTTAAAAAGGAGCGTTTTCCTGACTGGCAGGGAGCGGATTCTTTAAAGGGGAGGAGTGCTGTATGGATTAAGGGATACAGTTACGATAAGGACACACCGCTTGAATCGCTGAATTTACAATGGGCTGAAGTTTCAAATCCGGAAATTATGTGGCGTATGCTGGCTGCGGACAGAGTTGATGTTATTATTGATGCCCGTATGGATGTGGAGCATTATATGAATACCCATATGGTGGATACGGTTATTTTTAGAACAGAGCCTCTCTGGGGCCATAAAGCCTATCTGGGTTTTTCCGACAGGGCTTCTTCTGAAAAACTCATGAAGATTTTTGATGAGAGGATAGCGGATATGCTTGCCTCCGGTGAACTTGCTGGTCTTCATAAAAAATGGAAGATGCAGGGGTTTGATGCCCAAGCCTGGACCGCTGAGGGAGAGATGGTGTTTTGCGGACAAGAATAGCTTTTTTAAAAGTATTTGTAATTGTTCAGTAATTTTTATTTAAAAATTCTAATGCTGTAATTTCAGCAGCTTCGTATTATTGTAAATAGCCTGGGTGTCTGTGTATCTGTCTGACAAGTATTGTTCTTGAAAAGTAGTGCTGAAGAGCAGCTCACGCCCTGCTACGGCATCTTGTCATAGAGTAACTTGTGTCATATTCAGAATCATCTTGAGCACAGATAGAGAATTGGTCATTTTTTAAGCATTTGAATTGAAAGAACTAAATTTAAGTTACTCAGAAGTTACGAGTTTATTTAATGACCACCCTTTTTTAGCATATGCCCTCCCTTTCCTGCTGATTCCTTGAAAGTTTTTTCAAAAAATTGAGGGGTGCCCCACTATATGAGCCGCTGACTGTGCTATAGAAAGGACTCTTGCAGACGGTTCATGGGTTTTATCGACTAATAAAAGGAGGGTTCATGGCGACAGATCATTCCGGAGCAAAGGGCAATTTTGATTTTTTGAAAAGCCATGACCCCATTTTTTCTGAGCTGGCCCTGCGTGCGGAAGAGGCCTTTGCCAGCGATCCCAACACCACCCTCATTAAACTTCGTCAGCTGGGCGAAGCCTTTGCTCAGGACATCGCCACCCGCTGCGCCATCCCCTTTGACAATCAGACCACTCAGGCTACCCTTCTTTACAGGCTCCAGCAGGACATGGGCCTTGATCCGCAGATCCGGGAGATCTTCCATACCCTTCGTATCGAGGGCAACAAGGCCACCCACGCCTTCCGCACCTGCCACAGACAGGCCATGGACGGCCTGAAACTGGCCCGGAGCCTTGCGGTCTGGTTCCACAGAAGCTTTGCTAAAAACGCAAAGGATTTCAAGCCCGGCCCCTTTGTTCCTCCCAAAGATCCCAGCCAGCCTTTGCGGGAGCTTCAGGAGGAAATGGAGCAGCTGAAGGCAAGCCTTAAGGATGCCTTTGAAAAGGAAGGTGAAAGCCGAGCCCTTGCAGAACTCATTGCAAGGGAGAAGGAAGAATATGAAGCCCTTGCGGAGCTGATGGATGCGGAAGCCAGAAGCTTTGAGGAAAGGGCGAAGGTGCAGGAGCAAAGGCTTGAAAAGGAAAGGGAAGCCTTTGAAAGCCGCATCAAAAATCTTCAGGAAGCCCTTGAAAAACAAAAAAATGAGAAAACGGACACCCCCGGTCTGAAGGAAATCCGCAAACGCACGGCGCAGGCGGCCAAAAATCTTTCCCTGAACGAGGAGCTGACCCGCATCCTCATTGATGCAAAACTTAAGGAATCAGGATGGGAGGCGGATTCCCAGTCCCTCACCCATGCCCTTGGCGCAAGGCCTGAAAAGGGCAGAAACCTTGCCATTGCGGAATGGCCCTTAAGCGGCGGTCAGCGGGCGGATTATATCCTTTTTGCGGGCCTCATCCCCCTTGCCGTGGTGGAGGCCAAGCGGGAAAACATCAATGTGGCCGCAGCCATCCCTCAGGCAGAACGCTATGCCAGAGCCTTCCGGCCTTCGAAATCCATGCAGCCCCCTTTGGAAAATGGCCCCTGGCCCGACGGTCAGCAGGCTTTTTTCGGTATTCCCTTTGCCTATGCCTGTAACGGCAGGCCCTTTCTTCCCCAGATGGCGGAGCAGTCCGGCACATGGTTCAGGGATCTTCGCAGCCCTTCTTCCATCCGCAGGGCTTTGGAAAACTTCCACAGCCCGTCAGGGCTTCTGGACATGCTGGCCCGAAGCCGCAGGGAGTCCATGGAGTTTTTAAAGAAGGAGCCCTTTGGTTATCTCCGGCTGAGGGAGTATCAGAAGCAGGCCATCACCGCCGTTGAAGAGGCCCTTGGCCGGGGAGACCGGCGCTGCCTTGTGGCCATGGCCACGGGAACGGGCAAGACCCGCACCATCATCGGGCTGATGTACCGTCTTCTCAAGGCCGAGGGTTTTCACCGGATTCTCTTTCTCGTGGATCGCACGGCCCTTGGCGGTCAGGCCATGGATGCCTTTAAGGAAGCCCCGCTGGAGCAGAACCTTTCCCTTTCCCGGGTTTACAACATTGCAGAAATGGGGGACATGGCAGAAGAGGCGGAAACCCGCATTCAGGTGGCAACGGTGCAGGCCATGGTGCGCCGTATTTTCATGGTGGAGACTCCCCCTGCCGTGGACACCTTTGACTGCATCATCGTGGATGAGGCCCACAGGGGCTATACTCTGGATCAGGAGATGGACGAAGGGGAGCTACTCTGCCGGGATGCTTTTCAGTACCAGTCCGCCTACCGCAGGGTGCTGGAATATTTTGATGCCGTTCGCATCGGTCTTACCGCCACCCCGGCCCGGCATACTACAGAAATTTTCGGCAGGCCGGTTTATACCTATTCCTACAGGGAAGCCGTGGCCGAAGACTGGCTCATTGATCACGAGCCGCCCATTCGCTATGAAACCGCACTTACCCGCCATGGCATCCATTTTGAAAAGGGCGAGGTGCAGGCCATCAATATGAAAACCGGGGCCGTGGAGCTGGCGGAGCTGGAGGATGAGCTGGATTTTGATGTGGAATCCTTCAACCGCAGGGTCATCACCGAAGGCTTCAACCGGGTGATCTGCGGGGAACTGGCCAAAGAGCTGGACCCCTTCGGCGATGAAAAGACCATGATCTTCTGCGCCACCCAGAACCATGCGGAAATGGTAAAACGACTTCTGGATGAGGCTTTTTCTGAAAAGTACAACGGCGATTACAATGAGGCCAGCGTCCGCATCATCACGGGCCGGACGGATAAGGTGGATCAGGTGATCCGCCTCTATAAAAACGAACGCTACCCCGTTGTGGCCATTACCGTGGATCTTCTCACTACTGGCATTGATGTGCCGCCCATCTGCCATCTGGTTTTTCTCCGCAGGGTGCGCTCCCGTATTCTCTTTGAGCAGATGATGGGCCGGGCCACCCGTCGCTGTGATGCCATCGGTAAAACGGTTTTCCGTGTCTATGATCCCGTGGGCATCTATGCGGCTCTGGAAAAGGTCACGGACATGAAGCCTCTTGTGAAAAATCCCGGCATCACCATCGCCCAGCTTCTGGATGAAATCAGTGATGCGCCCCGTCTGAAGGAGGCCCTTGAGCAGCCCGGAGAAAGGAAGGGCAGCCCCGCCACCCATGCCCATGATGTGCTGGATCAGCTCAGTCAGAAGCTCATGCGGGTGATGCGAAAGGCGGAAAAAAAGGCCGAAACCAGACCTGAAATGCGGGAAAAACTGGCGGAGCTGGAAAAAAGCTGGGGATGCGCCACGGAGGAAATGCCCCGCTTTCTGAGGGAGCTGGGGCCGGAAAAGGCTTCGGATTTTATCCGCAGCCAGCCGGGTTTTCTCAGGCAGGTGGAAGAGGTGCAGGCCATTTTGGGAAGTTATGTAAGGCCTCTTATCTATGAAGGGGCAGACGAGCTTCTGGAGCGCAGCCAGACCTGGGGAGAACATGGCAGGCCGGAGGATTATCTCGATGCCTTCACCCGCTTCATCCGGGAGGAGGTGAACCGCAATGCCGCCCTCATGGCCGTTGTTAATCGGCCAAAGGATCTGACCCGCTCCTCCCTCAAGGAGATCCGGCTCTTCCTTGATGGAGCAGGTTTTCCCGAAGCCCATCTGCGCAAGGCCTGGGCCAGCCGCACCAACGAGGACATCGCCGCCAGCGTTATTGGCTTTATCCGTCAGGCCGCCCTTGGAGAAGCCCTTGTGCCCTTTGAAACCCGTGTGCATAACGCCCTTCAGCGCATCCTCGCCATGCATGAATGGTCAGGCGTACAGAAACAGTGGTTGAAACGGCTGGCCGTCCAGCTCTCCCATGAGGTGGTGGTGGATGCGGAGTTCATCAACCGGGTCTTTGCTGCCCACGGCGGCGTGAAGCGCTTCGATAAGGTGCTGGACAACAGACTGGATGCCGTGCTGGAAACCTTCAGCGAAGAACTCTGGCAGGCGGGCTGAAGCAATCAGGCCCGTAAACAGTGGCAGAAATCAAAACAGAAACAGAGGAAAATCCCATGAAAAAATTACCCGTTGGTATTCAGAGTTTTGAGGCCATGCGTTCGGAGCCCCACTATTATGTCGATAAGACCCGCTTTGTTAAAACGCTCATGGATTCAGGGAAGTACTATTTTCTTTCACGGCCAAGGCGTTTTGGCAAAAGCCTTTTTGTGGATACTCTGCGTCAGGCATTTTTAGCCAAAAAAGAGTATTTCCAAGGCCTCTACCTTGAGCACAACTGGGACTGGAGTACCTCTTATCCTGTCATTCACATCAGCTTTGGCAGCGGTGTTCTCCACAGCCTTGAAGAGCTTGCTGTAAAAATGGAATCCATTCTCATGGATATCCGCAATGAGCACGGCATTGACTATGAAAAGCTGTCTGTTAATGATCGTTTTATGGAAGCCATTGTCAAAATTGCCAGAAAATATGGGCAGAAGGTTGTGGTCCTCATCGATGAATACGACAAGCCTATCCTTGATAATATTGCCAATAAAAGCCTTGCCATAGAAATCAGAGAAAAGCTGAAAAACCTCTATTCCGTTTTAAAGGACGCGGATGTTCACCTGAAATTTGTTTTTATTACGGGGGTGAGCAAGTTTTCCAAGGTTTCCCTTTTTAGCGGTCTCAACAACCTTCAGGATATGACCATGAATCCGGCCTGTGCCACCCTCTGCGGTTATACCCAGAAGGAGCTTGAAATGGTCTTTGCGGATCAGCTTGAAGGCCTTGATAAGGACAGAATCCGCCAGTGGTACAACGGCTATGCCTGGCTTGGGGAAAGGGTATACAATCCCTTTGATATCCTTCTTTATTTCAGTGAAAGACAGTTTCGATCCTTCTGGTTTGAAACGGGAACACCCCGTTTTCTCATTACCCTTCTCATGGAAAGGCATTACAGCATTCCTTCCATTGAGCAGCTTTACCTTGGCGAAGAGCTGATCGACAGTTTTGATGTGGATCGCATCCGTGTGGAAACCCTGCTGTTTCAGGCGGGTTATCTCACCATAGAGCGGATGGACGAAGACATGGTGGGCCGCAGAACCTACCAGCTTGCCTACCCGAATATGGAGGTAAAAAGCAGCCTTAATCGCTGGATCTTAAATGAGCTGGTGGAGGATGTGGTGGCCAAAAGTGCCAATGAGACCTCCCTGATACGGGCCATACAGACAAAATCCTTTAATGATTTAAGGGATATTTTCCACCGGTTTTTTGCTTCCATCCCCCACGACTGGTACAGAAAAAATGAGCTTTCGGGATACGAGGGCTATTATGCCAGTATTTTTTACTGCTACTTTGCCGCCTGCGGGTTTGAGATCCGCACCGAAGATGCAACCAACCATGGTCGCATGGATTTAAGCCTCTTTTATGATGCTATCTGCTGCATTTTTGAATTTAAGGTGTTGGAAAATTCAAAAGAAGGCAGTGCCATGGCCCAGCTTAAAGACAGAAAATACCATGAAAAATATCAGGGTTCCGGCAGGGAAATTTATCTTGTGGCCGTTGAGTTTTCTAAAAAAGACAGAAATATTGAAAATTTTGAAGTGGAAAAAGTTTCGTAATTATTATGAAGTTTTTTCCACGCACTCTGACCGGTGGCTCCGAGAGCCTCAGCCACCGGGAGAAGCCCCCAAAGCCGCTGGCTGAGGTTCTCGAAGCCAGGGGAGCCTATGGTGAAGTTGCAGGTGCAGACCATCCCGGAGGAAAAAATGAAATACCCCTATGGAATTTCTGATTTTGAAGAAGTCTTATCCAATAATTATTTTTACTGTGATAGAACGGATAAAATCCTTGAGCTTGAAAAGGCCAAATCCCAGCTTTTCATCAGGCCAAGGCGCTTTGGTAAAAGCCTTCTTCTCTCCATGCTGGAAAATTATTATGATCTTGCCAAAAAAGATGCTTTCCAGAAATTATTCGGAAATTTAAAGATTGGTCAAAACCCGACACCCTTGAGAAATTCCTATTTCATTTTAAGGTGGGATTTTTCCTGTGTAGATGCAACGGGAGGCATCAATGATATAAGGCAGTCATTATTTGACCATATCAATGTGAGGATTGAGAATTTTATAAAATACTATCAAATGCATGGGTTTGAGATTCAGGGTGTCCGCATCAGCAGTGAAAACGCCCTTTATTCCATGGAGTCCCTCCTTGGTTCCGTGCAGGCCCATGGTCATGCCGTTTATCTTCTGATTGACGAATACGATAACTTTGCCAACACCCTCCTCATGTCTCCTTCGGGCAAAAAAGAGGATTATGAAAGGCTTGTCAGGGAAGAGGGAATTTTAAGAACGGTTTTCAAGGCCGTAAAGGCCCTGACCTCGGGCACAAAGATTGACAGGGTTTTCATCACAGGAGTTTCCCCAGTTGTTCTGAGTGACATCACAAGCGGCTACAATGTTGCCGAAAGTATTTATTCGGAAGCTGCTGTCAATGATCTCTGCGGGTTCAGGGAAGATGAGATAAGGGACGAAATTGAAAACATCGTGGGGGGAAGCCATCCTGAACGTGGAGAATTGGGGGAAGCGAAAACAGAAGATGCCCTTAATACCATGAGAAGCTTTTACAATGGCTACCTTTTTTCCGTAGATGCCCATGAATTTATTTATAATCCAACCATGTGCCTTTATTTTTTCAAGCAGTTTGCAGGCAAGGGAAGATATCCAAAGCAGATGCTGGATTCCAACCTTTCCACGGATCAGGCCAAGCTCAGCTATATCGCCAGCCTCAACGGGGGCCAGGAGCTGCTTTTGAATCTCATGGAAAAGGAAGACAGCGCTGTCATTGAAAGTGTGGCGCTGTCCTTTGGTATTGAGGATATCCTTTTGGACAGCTCACGGGACAGGCAGTTTCTCACATCCTTCCTGTATTATTTCGGAATCCTTACCATAGCTGAAGAAACACCGGATCTGAAAACAAGGCTGAAAATCCCCAACATGGCGGTCAAGGGCCTGTATGCGGACAAGCTCTGCCACACCCTGCTTCCCGACCCCATGGAAAGGGATGCGGGCAGACTTGCGGCAGAAAAGGTGTTTCAGAAGGGCGACATGCAGCCCCTCTGTGATTTTGTGGAGAAAAAATATTTTAAGGTTTTCAGCAACCGGGATTACATCCTTGCCAATGAGCTGACCCTTAAAACCGCTTTTCTTACCCTTCTTTACAATGACATCATTTTTCTCATGGATTCTGAAACGGAAATCTCCAGAAGATATTCCGACCTCACCATGATCATTCGGCCCGATAAGAGATATGGCAGGGTGTATGATGTTTTGATTGAGTTCAAGTTTGTCAGCCTGAAGGATGCGGGTTTATCCGGTAAAGAGGCGCTGGCTTTAAGCGTGGATGATCTGAAAGCCCTTCCTCCCGTCCGGGAAAAGATGAAGGAGGGAAGGGAACAGGTGGAAGATTACGGTGCAAGGCTTGAAGAAAAATACAAAACCCTGAGACTCCAGAAGTTTGTGGTGACAGCCCTCGGGTTTGATCGGGTGTGTTTTGAAAAGATTGGAGAAGCCCCGCCTTTGCCGGAATAAAAGGGAGGTTTGAGGGTCTGTTAAAAATGATTTTAATTCCTTATGCTCGCCCTCACCCTCCGGGAGAGGGTCGCCTGTCCGGCACACAGGTAGTTAATCAATCACTTAAAACAACAAGCCCTTTCCCGCCTGAGTGCCGGAGGGTGAGGGCCAAAAGGATTTTCCATGACCGCCTCAGATATTGTTCAGAAACTCTGGAACCTCTGCGACGTCCTCCGGGACGACGGCATCAACTATTCCGACTATGTCACAGAACTGGTTCTTCTTCTTTTCCTTAAAATGGAACACGAAAACCGGGACGCAGGCGTGATGAACCACCACGCCATTCCAGAAGGCTGCCGCTGGCCGGATATCTCCTCAAAATCCGGCATCAGCCTTATGATCCACTACCGACAGACCCTTCTGGATCTTTCAAAAAGCGATGATCCCCTCATTGCCGCCATCTACGCCGATGCCCAGACCCGGATGCGGGAACCCCGCCATCTGGAACAGCTCATCCGTGCTCTGGATCAGATCGACTGGTTCAGCGCCCGTGAAGACGGCCTTGGTGACCTCTACGAGGGCCTTCTTGAAAAAAATGCCAGCGAAACCAAGTCCGGCGCAGGCCAGTATTTTACGCCCCGGCCCCTCATCAACTGCATGGTTCGCTGTATGGACCCAAAACCCGGAGAAATCATTCAGGACCCCGCCGCAGGCACCGCAGGTTTTCTCATTGCCGCAGACCGCCACATCAAGGATGCCACGGACGAGCTTTTTGCCCTTCCCGTGGCACAGCAGGAATTTCAGCGCAGACGGGCTTTCACGGGCATTGAGCTGGTTCCCGGCACCCGGAGGCTGGCCCTGATGAACTGTCTTCTGCACAATATGGAAGGCGATGCCGAAGGCGTTGTGCATCTGGGCAACGCTCTGGGGCAGGCCGGACGCAACCTCCCCGATGCAGACCTCATCCTTGCCAATCCGCCCTTTGGCACATCCAAGGGAGGGGAGGCCAGCATCACGAGGGATGACCTCACCTTCCGCACCAGCAACAAGCAGCTTGCCTTTCTTCAGCACATCTACCGGGGTCTGAAACCCGGAGGCCGGGCCGCCGTGGTGCTGCCGGACAATGTACTTTTTGAGGCCGGAGCAGGAACGGACATCCGCCGGGATCTCATGGAAAAATGTACCCTGCACACCCTTCTCCGTCTGCCCACGGGTATTTTCTACGCCCACGGCGTGAAAACCAATGTGCTCTTTTTCACACGGGGAACTGTGGAAAACCCCCGTCAGGAGGAAGGCTGCACAAAAAAGGTCTGGGTCTATGATCTGCGCACCAACATGCCTGCCTTTGGCAAGCGCACGCCCTTTGGTGAAACCCACCTTGCGCCCTTTGAAAGCGTGTACGCCATGCAGCCCAGAAAGGAGGGGGAATGGTCCTTTGGTGCCGAAGAAGCCGAAGCCACGGAAAACTGCATCAATGAGGGCGTGGATCAGGATCTGCGCACCAGCCGCTGGCGTTCCTTTGACCGGGAATGGATACGGGAGAAAAAGGGAGATTCCTTAGACATTACATGGCTCAAGGACAGCGACAGCGTGGATGCGGAAAACCTGCCCGACCCCGATGTGCTGGCTGCCGAAGCCATGGCCGAGCTGACCGAGGCCCTGCGGGAGCTGGACGGACTCATGGAGGCTCTGGGCAAGGGCGATGAGGCTGCTGTGCAGAAGAAACTGCTGGCTGAGGTGCTGGGGATGGGGGATCTATAAATGAAAGATGAGGATTTGCAAGACTGTTGGACGGTAGCAAAAATTGGTGAAATTTGCGATTTGATAAATGGGAGAGCCTTTAAGCCCTCGGAATGGTCACAAAAAGGATTACCAATATTACGCATTCAAAACTTAAACAACCCTAATGCATCATTCAATTACTTTGACGGTAGTTTTGATGATAAGCATAGGGTAAATAATGGGGATTTACTTTTTGCATGGTCGGGTACTCCTGGTACTTCTTTTGGTGCACATATTTGGAAGAGAGAAAATTCTGTTTTAAATCAGCATATTTTTAAAGTTGTATTTGATGAAAATAGCATTAATAAAAGTTTTTTTTGTTATGCAATCAACCAAAAGCTTGATGAGCTAATTCTGAGTGCTCACGGCGGTGTTGGTTTGAGACATATAACAAAGTCAAAATTTGAAAACACAAATATTGTATTGCCTTCATGGTCTGAGCAGAAAGAAATTGCTTCCCGGCTGGACGACCTCCTGACTCGCATCGACCGCCTGAAAACCCGGCTGGATGCCATCCCCCAGATTCTGAAACGCTTCCGTCAGTCCGTCCTTGCCGCCGCCGTAAGTGGCAGGCTGACGGAGGTGGAAAATAAGGACAAAACTAAATGGATATTTGAAAAGATAAGTAGTTTTTGTGAAAGTATATCAGATGGAGATCACCAAGCCCCACCGCGATCGGAAAAGGGCATTCCTTTTTTGGTAATTTCTGATCTCAGCAAAGGTTTTGTGAATTTTGAAAATGTAACTCGTTGGGTACCAAATGAATATTATGAGAGTATTAAAGAGATAAGAAAGCCAAGAAAATATGATATTCTTTATACTGTAACAGGTTCATTTGGTATTTCTGTTGTAGTGAATGATGATAAGGAGTTTTGTTTTCAAAGACATATTGCGCTTTTAAAACCTAAACATGACAAGGTAAATTATAAATTTTTGCAAATATTATTATCATCGCCGGAAGGTTTTCAGCAAGCAAGTACATCTGCAACCGGGACAGCTCAGAAAACAGTCTCTTTGAAGTCTTTACGGAACTTTATTTTTTACTTTCCACCAATACAGGAACAAGACGAAATAGTTCGTCGTGTGGAACAACTCTTTGCCTTCGCAGATCAGATCGAAAACCGGGTCAAAGATGCAAGGGCCAAAGCAGAACACATGACCCCTTCCGTCCTTGCCAGAGCCTTCCGTGGAGAACTCACCGCAGACTGGCGGGAGCAGCATCCGCATCTCATCTCCGGCGAAAACTCCGCCAAAGCCCTGCTGGAAAAAATCCGGTCGCAGAAAGAAAGCCTCAAACCCGCCAAAAAAACCCGTACCCGTTCTACTGATAGGAAAAAGGACTGATTGTCTATTATTGCTTGGAGAGTTCAAGTTTTTGTTGGTCTTTTCGATATGATAATATTTATTTCTTTATATTGTGATTGGAAAAAATGATGATAGATAAAATTATTTTATTAAATGATCAACCTATAGATGGAAGTGAAAGCAGCAGAGAAGATGGTTTGGGATTTTCTACGTATTCTGATATTATTGCAAGTACAATTAAAGGCACTCCCGGCCCGTTCACTATAGGTATTTTTGGCGAATGGGGTACTGGAAAAACAAGCTTGCTAAATCTTATCAAAGATAAGCTGAGTTCAGATTATAATGTTATTCCTGTGTGGTTTAACGCATGGATGTATGAAAAGGAAGAGCATCCACTTTTACCTTTGATTGCAACAATAGTAAAAGAAATTCATAAAAGTAATGATTTTTGGAGAGATATGGGTGAAAGAAAAGATGGTGTTTTAAATGCTTTAAAGTCAGTTGCTTATGGTTTTTCTGCAAGTACTAAATTAAAAGTACCTGGCTTTGCTGAAATTGAAGCAGGTTTTGTTGCAAAGGATATGATTGAGCGCAATCAAATTATCTCTTCTGATCCTCTTTTGGATAAATCAATATATTATAATTCTTTTGATAGGCTATCTTCAATTAATCTTTTAAAAAATAGAAGAATTGTAATTTTTATTGATGATTTAGATAGATGTTTTCCTGATAAAGCTATAAAATTACTGGAAAGTATTAAGTTGGTTCTCTTCCAGAAAGGATTTGTTTTTGTGTTGGGAGTTGCTCGCCAGGTAATCGAAGGATATCTGAGTCATAAGTATAAAAATGATTTTGGTCTTGAGCAGTTCGAAGGTCAAAAGTATTTAGATAAAATAGTTCAACTTTCTTTTCCTATACCACCACATACCCAGCGAGCTAAAGATTTTTTGGCTGTCTTGACAAATCAGCTTAATGATAATGATTCTAAGGCTTTAAGCCCTATTCTTCCTATCGTTGGAGCTGCTTGTGCGTATAATCCTAGGGGCATAGTTCGTTTTATAAATAACTTATTGATTGATCGTGCAATAAGCAATGTTCTTTTTTCAGATTCAGAGAATATTCCAATAGGTTTTTTTGCTGTTACTAGAGGACTGCAACAAAGATGGATAGATGTTTATGAACTTTTAATATCGTCAGAAGATCTTTGTCAAAAAATAGCTGAAATAGAAAGGCACTCTTTGGCTGATGAAGATATGGGCAAAAATGATTCTTTTTCAGTTATTATTTTTGAGTTGTCGAAAGATAAAGATTTGCAGGATTTTATATTTACTAAAGAAGGCAATGAATGGCTAACAAATAGTGGGTTTAGGAATTTTGCTATAGACTTTTTAAAGACGCAGAGACAGCAAGGTGAAGAAGATAAGCTTTATGAGCATTCTCCACATTGTCGAGTGTATGAACTTGCGAAAGAGTTAAATATGACAAATAAAGTATTGCTAGATAAGTTAGGTGGAATTGGAGTAGAGGTTAGATCTCATATGTCTATGTTAACTAAAGACGAGTATGAAAATATAATCAATCATGTAAAAAATAGTCGGACTAATCTTACTTGATGGAGAAAACCCATGCCCGAAGACATCCGCTGGCAGCAAAGGTTTGCCAATTTCAGAAATGCCTTTGCGGAGCTGCGCCATGCCGCCGACCTGTCTCAGCAGCGGGAGCTGAGTATGCTGGAAAAACAGGGGCTGATTCAGGCCTTTGAATATACCCACGAGCTGGCATGGAATGTGATGAAGGATTTTTTTCTTTATCAGGGCAACAGTGCCATACGGGGTTCACGGGATGCCATCCGTGAAGCCTTCAAATACGGTCTGATTGAGGACGGAGAAAGCTGGATGGAAACCATTCAGACAAGAAATCAGACCTTACACACCTATGATCGCCGCATGGCAGAGGCGGTGGTGGAAACGGTTCTCGGCAGTTACTGCGGCCTTTTCAGGGAATTTGAACGCAGGATGGAAGAGATTGAGCGGGAAGAAGATGGAAGGGGATAGGGCCTTTGGTCTGCCGGACGGCGTTCTTGCAAAAATCATTGAAGCGGTTTTTGCATGTGAGGGTGTGAGAGAGCTTCTTCTCTTTGGCTCAAGGGCAAAGGGCAATTTCCGAACCGGATCAGATATTGACCTTGCCCTTGTGGGAGAGGGGCTGACCCTGAAGGATCTGAACCGTATCCGTGTACGGCTGGATGATCTCTGCCTTCCCTACACCATCGACCTTGTGGACTATGGAAATATTCAGGATCTGCGGGTAAAGGCGCACATTGACCGCAAAGGCATTGTGCTGGCATCCCGGAATGAAAAAAAAGCGGTTCCCTTTTGCCAGTAAGATTCTGTTTGTGACAACAATGCAGGAGAAGCTATGACTACCTTTATGCCCTATGAAAACGAGACCACGGAATTTAAGCGTCAGCTAACGGATTCCCTTGAAAAAGAAGTCGTCGCTTTTCTCAATTCAGGCAGGGGCGGTGATATCTATATCGGCGTTGAGGATGATGGAACAATCGTGGGAGTTCAAAATCCCGATAAGTTACAGCTGGCCATCATTGACCGGATACGCAGCAACATTCTGCCGACAACCCTTGGATTTTTCGATGTTGTTACTACAGAACTTCAAGGACTGCCTGTTATCCGTATTATTGTGGCACGGGGAACGGAAAAACCTTACTACATCAAAAAATATGGCCTGTCTCCGGCTGGAGCATATATTCGTGTGGGGACGGGTGCCCAGCCGCTCACCACAGAAATGATTGACCGTCTTTATGCTTCGCGAACCCGTAACTCCCTGAGAAATATTCCGTCTCCAAGGCTGAACTTAAGTTTTAACCAGCTTAAAATTTACTACGATGAAAAGGGGTTTACCGTAAATGACTCCTTTCTGGAGAATCTCGACCTCTACACTCCCGATGGCAGGCTGAACTATGTGGCCTATCTGATGGCGGACCAGAACAGTGTGTCAATCAAGGTGGCAAAATACGCAGGTACAGACAAGGTGGAGCTTATGGAGAATGAAGAGTACGGGTACTGCTCTCTTATCAAGGCAACCCATCGGGTTCTGGACAAGCTTGAGATCGAAAACCGGACCTTCACAAAAATTTCAGGAAGGGCAGAGCGTTTTCAGAAACGCATGGTGGATGCACGGGCTCTGCGCGAAGCCTTGATTAACGCTGTGGTTCACAATGATTTCACACGGGAGGTTCCCCCTGTTATTGAATTTTATTCTGACAGGCTCTCCATCACTTCCTATGGAGGTCTGGTGGAAGGGCTTTCCATGGAAGAGTTTTTTGCTGGCCGCTCCATGCCCCGTAACCGTGAAATCATGCGCATCTATCGGGATCTGGATCTGGTGGAGCAGCTTGGTTCGGGGATGAACCGCATTTTGTCGGCCTATTCTCCCGATGTCTTCAAAATCAGTGACAATTTTCTGGAGGTTTGTTTTCCCATTGAAGGGACTTTGGAATCTTCAAATAAAGGGACTCCTGATGAAATATCGGAAAAAATGACAGCAGCCCAAAAGTGGGGTGAAAAGTACGGTGAAAAGTGGGGTGAAAATGAAAAGGCCGTTATGGAATGCATGGTGCAGGACAGGAAGGTCAGTATTTCAGCCATATCAGATAAAACAGGTCTGAGCACCTCAGGGGTAGAAAAGATCCTTTCCCGGTTTAAAAAACGGGGGATTCTCAGGAGAATCGGCCCGGCCAAAGGCGGATATTGGGAAATAGGAAAAACACAGAAGGAAAGCGCCTTTTCCCCACAACTCCCTCTTTTATCCCCATATATCAGGAGGCCCCAATGAAAAAACTGCTCCTGCTCATCGGTTTCCTCACACTTAGCGGTTGTCTGGGTATGCCCCAGTCCGTCCGGCCCGTTTCGGATTTTGAGCTGAACCGCTACCTTGGAAAATGGTACGAGATTGCCCGTCTGGATCATTCCTTTGAAAGGGGACTGAGCCATGTCAGTGCGGAGTATGAGTTGAGAAAGGATGGGGGTGTCCGGGTTTTGAACCGGGGCTTTCTGGCATCGGAAAACCGCTGGAAAGAGGCCGAGGGCAAGGCTTATTTTGTGGGCAGCACCTCGGAAGGATATCTGAAAGTCTCCTTCTTTGGCCCCTTTTATGGCTCCTATGTGATTTTCGGGCTGGACCATGAAAACTATCAGTATGCCTTTGTTTCCGGGCCAAAAACAAAGTATCTCTGGCTTCTCTCCCGGACTCCTGCCGTAGAACCGGAAATTCTTGCAAAATTCATCGAAATTTCCAAAGCCGCCGGTTTTGACACGGATGCACTGATTTTTGTGAATCATAACTGATGGTGAGTAGTCTTCACCATTCCCCGGTACAGAACCGTGCTTGCCTGCCAACAAGGTTGGCAATGGCAGGGATGTTGGCGCAAATGAAGGCATCTGGTCTGTTCTGTTGTTCTTGCAAATTCTTGAAATCAAAACGCTTTATAGTGTGGCATGAAGTGTGCTCTTGTGCAGTGTGCTGGATTGATATGGTTTTTTGGGATCAACAGATCAGGGAGGTATGTCCATGAATACGCTTATTCCGCTCCGTTTTACGCTTTTTTGTACAGGCCGGGTTCTTGTCCTCATTGCTGTGGTGACACTTATGACCGCAGGACATCTTTTTGCCCGGACCCTCATCTGTAAAGACAACCCCGACTACTTCAGTAAGCGTTGTACCCTTCACCCCTACGCCGTTACCCGGGTTGTGGATGGTCAGGTCGTAAAGGGCCATCTTGTGGGGTGTCAGTTTAAATCCTACACCTGCATGGGCGGGGTATGCAGTGATAATTACGGACATTCCGAGATTCCTTATGACATTTCCATGGATGATCATCAGGGGTTCTGCAGTCTGCTCTGCAACAATCCTTCCTGCAATGATCTTCTGGGGTGGCAGTAATCTTTTTAAATCTCCACCGCTTTGTAGTGTATTCGGTACACCGGGATATTATCTGACATTTTAATAAAGGGATCTGATTATGAAAAAAATGAAGGTACTGCTGCTTAATCTCCTTCTGGCTCCGGTCCTGATCCTCATGGCCGCTCCTGCTTCCCATGGCGCAACAGGCACCTACATTGACTGTATCCATGGCTGTCCTGATCTGATTGTCTGCACCAGTTGCTGTAATCAGGTTTTCAGCTCCATTCTGGCGACATGCAATGCCAGCCGTGATCAGTGTGAGGCCCTCTGTCCTCCGGGAAATATGGACTGCCTTGGTTCCTGTATGCACGCCAGAAATAATTGCCTTATTAAGGACATACGGGATTTCAGTTGTCCGCAGTGGGTGGAAGACAGCTCGAAATCCGGTCTGGGCAGCGGAACAGGCACCGATATTTTTTTTAAGAGAAACGCTCCCCAGTCCGGTATGTCCATAAGATCCAGTGAATGTCAGTCCTGTCACTCGCGGTGAAGTTCAACCATCTTTTTCTGATAATTAGTATTCATCCTTATATAGTAGGGGAGGAGTATCATGGGAAAAATGTGGATAAGCCCATTGAAATCGGGTGCCATTGTATTCATGCTCTGTCTGACCTGGCTTATAATGTCCGGAGATGTTTATGCCAGTCGATTTCTGGACAACGGAAATGGGACTGTGACGGATTTGCAGACCAACATGATGTGGACCAGCCAGCCCATACCAGTTGGTGAGGTAGGCTGGAATAGGGCGGTTTCGGCGAGTCAGTCTTTCAGTATCTCAGGCATTGGCGGCTGGAGACTGCCGGAAAAAGATGAGCTTGTTATTTTTTCCCGTGCCCTGCGGGAAGAGCCCTTCCCTTCCGTAGCCTGGCCCACCTGCTGGTCCGGTACGCAGGATACGGAAGTAAAGGATAATGCCTTCTACGTCTACATGAAATTCAGTACTGTTTATAGTGCCAGCATGTGGTCATCCAGACATTGCGTCTGGCCCGTGCGAGCCAGTCAGTGACGGGAGAAGGATCAGTTACCTTCAGGAAGTATGCTGCACCTGTTCCCGTTTTTCTCAAAGGAGTCTTTATAAATGAACTTAGTCCCCGTTTCTGGGAAATTTTATTATAAGGCCTGCAAAATACGCTTGTATTTATTTGGAAAAAAGGAAAATTCATTTTAAATGGAACTGTGAATGGCTAAAAAAAAGCAGAAAAAAGCAGAGTTTGTCAAATGGATGGGGCCTTTGCTGGATGCGCTGCGTCAGCTTGGTGATTCCGGAACCCCAAGGGAGGTGTCGGATCTTATTGCTGTGAACCTTGGTCTGCCCGATGAAAAAAAGAGGAGCTGATGGAAAGCGGCACGCCCAGATTCCATAATCAGGTCTGCTGGGCAAGGCAGTACCTTGTGTGGGAAGGTTTTATTTCTGCGGAAAAAAGGGGCGTCTGGCAGTTGACCGGAAAGGGAAGGGATGCCTTTCTCACTGAGGAAGATGGCCGGATTCTTTTTAAAAAATGGGTTGAGATCAATACCAGACAGCGCAAGGCAAAGCAGGATGCCGTTTCTTCTGAGGACGCACAGGAAAAGCAGGACGATAGTAACGGGGAAAAAACTGAGGAGCCAGAAGATGAGTATCCCCACAGGGAAAAACTTCTGAATGTACTCAGAAAGATTTCTCCGGACGGTTTTGAGCGTCTGTGTAAGTATATCCTCAGGTTATACGGCTTTGAGAATGTTCAGGTGACACCCAAAGGCAAAGATGGCGGCATTGATGGTTACGGTACGCTGAAGCTGAATCCCTTTGTGAGCTTTAAGGTTATTTTCCAGTGCAAGAGATATCAGGGGACCGTATCCAGAGCCCAGATAGGGGATCTACGTAATGCCATGCTCGGAAGAGCTGACAAGGGAATCATGATCACAACGGGCAACTTCTCAGAGGATGCCAAGCGGGAAGCTGACAGGGAAGGTGCTCCACCCATTGAGCTTATTGATGCTGAAACCCTGATTGAAATGATGGAAAAAGAGGAAATTGGCTTAAAACCCAGAACGGTTTATGATGTGGATTATCCGTTTTTTGAAAAGTATATGGAATAAAAATGGAATTTTTTCAGATGGATTTTGGTTCTGATGCCTATGCCATAGCATGGGGAGCTCAGCAAGTGTTCCGGGACTCCAGACGCCAGCGTCATCGGAAGCCAGATTTTGTTGGGCAGCGCACGGGAGACTCGGAACTAAGGGCAGCCTGAGGCCCCCGGTTCTCCCATGAGCAGCCGGTTTTTGGGGGTAATGGCCGATGGAATGGCAGCGGTATAAATGTCATATCCAGCCGCCCGGAGTTTCAGTGCCCTGACCGCATCCACGGCCAGATCCGGCGGCATCCATGGGGTAAGGCCGCCCGTGTCACAGGTCTCAAGATCGTGGCAGCAGGGCAGCACGGCCACTCTGGTACGTGCAGCCACAGCCCTCGTCAGAATGATGTCAGTCAGGCAGCCGCAGGCATGGGCGGAGACCACAAGATCTTCAGGTATAAGCTCAATTTCTCCCATGTCACGGGCTTCAAAGCCGATCCGGTCCTTCAGAAAGGGCCAGGTTTCGGTCATGGCGGCAAACAGCGCTTCGGCACTTTTGGGTATCCGGGTATCCACAGCCAGACCTGAGGGGGATGTCTGGTCCAGAATCAGCAGGATCTGGGCCAGAAGGCCGTGACCGCAGGCCAGATCTACCACCCTTCCCCCCCGGAATCGTCGTCGTACCCTTCTGGCCATTTCCCAGGCCTCGTAGAGTTCTTTTCTGGGCAGGACGCCAGCCCGGCAGACGGTCCGGGCAATGCGGCAAAAAAGGGTGTCTTCAGGGAACAGATCCTGATGCATGGGCATGAGACGGTTTTTGCTGGAAAGTTTCATGTAAGATTTTCCGGTGACATGGTTTTTATCCGGCCCACAATGAAGGCAGGATTTCTTCATAAAATGCCCCTGACTTTTGTTCTGTCTGTCCTGACTACCACCAAAGGCAACGAGGAAAACCGCAGGGGCGTATGTATATATCAGCAAGGCATAAAAATATAGCTTTATTTCAGTATATTATGCAGTGCATTGTAAAAGATTCTATATGATTGTACGAAATAACTGGTATCTGGTTCATTGATATTCCCATGAAGGCTTTGCCCGAGACTGAATCCTGAATGTATCGCCAGACTCAGCTGACACCTCATCTTCTCTCTCAAAAACTTGAAGATTGAGTGAGAAGATTCCGGTACCGGAGACCTTTGTACACTGGCCTATCCCTTGCGGCCCTTGTGTTCCACACACCTTCAACTCTTTCTTCATCCGGATATGCCCATGAAAAAGATCGACCTTGCCACATATAAGCGAAGGGGAATGTTTGCGGCCTTCAAGGACCGGGACATTCCATTTTTTTCAACTTCAAGCCATATTGACATAAGCAATCTGAAAAAAATTATTGATGACCAAAGGTGCGGTTTTTTTCTGTCCATCAGCTTTCTGATCACAAAAGCCGTCAATCTTGTGCCGGAACTGCGGCATCGGGTCATTAATGGGGAGCTGTTTGAATTCCAAAGGATTGATCCGGGTTTTACAGTGCTTTTGGAAGATGAGACCTTCTCCTTTTGTGATTCCCGGTATTTTGAGGCTTTTGAGGAGTACCGGAGATATTCGGAAATAAAAATTCAGGAGGTGAAGGAATGTCCCGACCAGAGCACCGGGGAAAAACACCACATGTTTTTCATCACCAGTCTGCCATGGTTCAGTTTTACATCCATTGTGCATCCCCATGACAGGCTGTATGGTTACATTCCTGTGGTGAGCATCGGAAAATATTTTCAAGAAGGCGAGAGGCTCCTGCTTCCCGTCGGAATTCAGGTCAATCATGCGTTGGTGGATGGTATCCATGTGGGTAAATTCTATCAGCATCTGTCGGATATGTGTGAGTGTTCGGAGCTTTGGCTGTCCGTATGAAGGGGGCGGGATCAGAGGGTGTCAGGTCGGATAGGAATGGCAGCTGTATCCTTGCTGCGGTGCCTGTTCGTTTTTTACATATTTTAAAGATCAGGAGGAAAAATGGCAGGCAGTCTGTCCCCTCAGGGTGTGAAAAACGCCACCCTTTCAACGTCTCCGCTGCTTTATGCCGTAGACGAAGCCCCGCCGGAGTGGATGAGTGTGTTTCTTGGTGTGCAGATGGTGGTGCTTGTCCTTGCTCCCATTGCCGTGACGCCCATTGTGGTGGCCCGCATGGCTGGGATCGATCCCGGAGAATACGGCTGGATTATTTTCGCCTCCCTTCTTGCCAGCGGCATCGGCACCATGATACAGGTCCGGCGTTTTGGGGTTGTGGGTTCAGGCTATTTTCTGGTGATCGGTTCTTCAGGCTCTTTCATCGCCTGCGGACTTGCTGCGGCCCAGATGGGCGGTATGGCCCTTGTGGCCACTATGGCTGTGCTGAGTGCACCTTTGCAGCTCTTTTTTGCATGGTTTCTGGGGCCTATGCGCCGCATCATCACCCCGCTGGTGGGCGGGGTGGTTATCATGCTCATTGTGGTGAGTGTTCTGGGTATCTCTCTGGACATGATGGCTAATACATCTTCTTCTGCCCCGTCCCTGTACAGTTTCTGGGTATCCGCCGCCACCCTTGCCGTGATTATGGGACTGGCCGTGTTCGGTAACAGGCATCTGCGGCTCTGGAGTCTGGTAATTGGTCTGCTGGTGGGAACCCTTGTGGCTGCGGGTCTGGGGCTTACGGATTTTTCAACCGTAGGACAAAGTCCCTGGCTGGGGTTACCCAAAGGCCAGTGGCAGGGTTTTGCCTTAGATTTTAGACCTGAATGGATCGGTCTTTATCTGGCTTTTGTCATGGTGACCATTGTGGGTTCGGTGGAAACCCTCGGGGATGGCATGGCTATTCAAAGGATTTCCGAGCGTAATTTTCGTAAAGTGGATTATGAGCGGGTACAGGGAGCCATGTACGCCGATGGTGTGGCCAATGCCGTGGCGGGTGCGCTGGGAACCCTGCCCAATACCACCTACTCCAATGCCATCGCCGCAGTGCAGCTCACGGGGGTAGCCTCCCGGCGGGTAGGGCTGTATGTGGCCATTTTCTTAGGACTTCTTGCTTTTTCTCCGAAAATTTCTGCCCTCATTACAGCCATTCCTTCCCCTGTTGTGGGTGCCTTTCTCTTTATTCTCCTTGCCATGCTCTTTGTCACGGGCATTCAGCTTGCCGCCTCCGAAGGTCTCAATTATGAAAGCGGTGTGATCATCGGCGTTTCCTTCTGGATGGGTTATGTGTTTCAGAACAGACTTTTTTTTGCGGATCTCATGCCCGTCTGGCTGGAGCCTTTTCTCAACAACGGCATAGCCGCAGGTGGCCTTTTTGCCATTGTGCTGAGCCTTCTTTTTCAGATGAAGCCCGCGGGCAGGGCCCGGCGTGTGTTTTCCCGTCAGACGGCAGCCATGACAGATCTTCAGGATTTCATTAATGAATATGCCGCAGTCCGGAGAATACCCGTGCAGGCTCTTCAGCGTCTGCACCTCACCGCAGAGGAGCTTTTCATGCATCTGTGCGGATCGCAAGCCTTCAAGGGCCCTGAGCTTCAGGTGCTGCTGCATTTTTCAGACGGCAGGATTCATGTGGAGTTTGTGGAGGTCTCGGATCTTAAGGATCTGGATTTTATGGTGGAGGAGGCGGGTGAAAGGGTCCATTCCCTTGATCCCGATCTGCTGGGCCTTCGGATTCTTGATCGTTTTGCCTCAGGTTTGCGGCATCTGCGTATCGGTGGAGTGAATTATATCTCTTATCATCTGGCTGTTGATTAGGGGAAGTGAGCGGCCCCTTTTATTCTTGAACATTTATTTTGGGGAAATGGGATGGCAGTGAGCCCTTATGTTCTTTTGAGGATTATCAGGGATAACTGGCTTCTGGTTATGCTCACTTCTGTGCTTATTATGCTGATGTGGGGGCGTCCTGAAAAAGCGCTGGAGCTGGATAACTTTGTACACTGGCCAACCATTGCGGCCCTTGCAGGCCTGATGATTCTCAGCCGGGGGCTGGAAGACAGCGGTATGCTGGCCAGAGCAGGCCATCTTCTTCTGCGCTGGGTTTACGGTCAGCGGCGGCTGGCCTGTGTGCTGGTTTTGTTTTCTGCCCTGCTGTCTGCCATTGTCACCAATGATGTGGCGCTCTTCATTGTGGTTCCCCTTACACTGGCCCTGCGGACCGTAACGCCGCTTCCCATTGGCCGCATGGTTATCTTTGAAGCCTTTGCCGTGAATGCGGGTTCTGCCATCAGTCCTGTGGGTAATCCCCAGAATCTTTTTCTTTGGCAGGCTTCGGAAGCTGGTTTCATTGAATTTCTTTTTGCAATGATGCCCCTGAGTGCCATGCTTCTGCTGCTGGTTCTGATTCTGATTCCCTTTGCCTTTCCTGCAATGCCCATTGAGTCCGCAGACCTTGGTGATTCCCGGCCCGTTAAATTACCCATGGCTGTTGTTTCCCTTTTATTTTATCCTGTTTTTCTTTTCATGCTGGAGCAGGGCTGGGCACTGAGTGCTCTGGGGCTTATCACTCTTGTGTATCTTGTCTGCTGGCGCGGTGTGCTGCGGGGGGTGGACTGGCTGCTGCTGATGGTATTTGTGCTGATGTTCATGGTGACTGGCCTTCTGGCCTCTTTGCCATGGATGCATGGTGCTGCCGGGCTGGCGGCAATGTTGCCGGGCGGTATTTTCACATCCGCCATGCTGCTTTCTCAGGGGATTTCCAATGTGCCAGCGACCCTTTTTCTCCACCATTTTACCCATGACTGGCAGCTTCTTGCATGGGGAGCCAATGTTGGAGGATTCGGTCTGGCCATAGGGTCCATGGCCAACCTCATTGCCCTGCGGCTGGCCAGAAACTACAAGCTATGGTGGGCCTTTCATTTCTGGTCCCTTCCGCTTCTGATCATGGGCTGGCTTGCGGGCGTGATTTTATTAAGATGGCCCCTTCACTTTTTATAAGCTTTTATGCCGGTGCATAGGCTTGAACGTCCTTCAACAAATATTTTTTACTGGTGTATGTCTTCCCCTCCTGCTGTCATTTAAACCCGCTTATGGGTATATGGGATATTCATTGGAGGGATAAGGCCAGTTCTTTTCAGGACTCCAGAAGCGACTGCCATGTGGGTTTTTCAAGAAAACTGCCGGGAACTTTTTTTTCCATTTCAAGAAACATGGTCCAGGGAAGGGCAAAGGAGAGAATGTCTTTACCAAGAAGGGTGCGGACAAATTTTCTTGCGGAGAGATCTGTCAGGCCAATAATTGCTCTCGGCTGATGGGATTTTCCTTCTTTAAGTGGCAGAATACCTATGGTCTGGCATCCCGCAGCCCATGGAACAAATACGTTTTCTATACCCTGTCTGGCATAATTGGCCAGGGTGGTAAGGGCGGAAACCTGATCCGCAGTAACGGGAAAAATAATGGTTTCAGGAGTTTCTGTGGCAGGATTTACTTCGGAAAGGGGTTTTAAAATTACGTATTCTTTTTCTACATCAGTGATGGGAAGATTCTCTATGAAGTCTCTAACAAGTTCAGGAGTTTCCCGGTAGGCTTCTCCATTGAGAAAATCTTCCGTAAATGCTTTTCCTGCAACGCTTTCCAGAAAAGCACCGACTTCTTTTCCCTTGTCCCACTGGCTGTTGCCCGAAGAAAGAAAGTAGGTGAAGCAGTCCTGCCCTCCGGGAAAATCCTCGTAAGCATTGCCAAAGCCAAGACCCACGCCACCACCCCAGCAGCCATAGGTTCTACGGGTAAAAACGGCTGTTTTTCCTTTCACCGCATTGGCAAACATCAACATAACACAGCCCCATTTTCCCTCTTTAAACTGCAGGGCATTTTCCGGTTTTTCATCGGAGAGAAGCAGGGCAACTGGGCTGGATGTCAGGTGGATGGCACGGGCGATTGTGGATTCCATAAACCGTCCTTTCTTTGGATGTGTTGATTCATTTTTTCAGGTAAAAGAAGTCTAACTCGAAATCTGTTTCAGGACAAGACCTGTTCGAAGAGAAGGTAGATATATTAAAAACCTATCTGCAGTCTTGCATTCAGGTTGGCTGATATTGTATGATATTTGAAATTTTAAAAATACATCTATCACCTTGGTTCAGGCCTGAAGTCAAGTATATTTATTTTATAGAAATACAGTAAAGGGATATCTGCATTTCGGGTTGAGGGATGCGCAGCACGAACCTGTGGCCTGCCTGCGCCTATCAACAGATCTGGAAAAAAGGGGCCTTCTTTTTTCCAATCGTGGGAGGAGAACATATGACCATAGATAAGCTGCTCATGCTGGTTGAAGATGACCCTGAAATCAACGCATCACTTGAACTTTTAGCACTTCGATATTTTGGAGCTGATACGGATGTGGAGCTATGTGTGGGACAGAACATCCAGCAGATCATTGATTTACTGGCAGGTTATGTTGAAAGCATTCCGCAGGCTAAACTTTATGCCGTTCTGGATTATAACCTCAGCATCAATCTTCCCGGAGAACAAAAACCCGTTGAAGCACTTTTTTATCATGCCCACTTCCGGCATTTTCTGAAAAACGGAGGTATTATTATCATTTATAATGGTTATCCTGAACAGCTTCGTCAATCCAATGAGATTCTTGCAACTCCCTCCCGATATCCGGATATTGCCTTTTTTACCGCAGAAAAGGCAAAGGTTGCCATGGAAGATATCTTCAAGATCATAAAAGCCGCCGTCCCTGAAAAACTTCCTGAGATCCGCCGACAGGCAAATCACTTTCAGCATGATCTGGAGGCCATGCTGCATGCCATACGAACCCGGAAAGAGAGCATGCGTACCTGATAAGGTGTTTTCCGGTGGAGTAGCCTGAATTCAGATCAGAGGAGAAAGATGGGGGCGAATAACAGGTATAACAGAAGCGAAGAAAAAAGCGATGTCATCAAGACTATTGAGAAGCTTCTGGAGGATCAGAATCCAGATCTGGAAGCCTTGCGTGGGGGAAGCGCATCCCTGTTGGTGGAGCACAAAGCCCTTGTCAGAGAATACAGGATGCTTCACAGAATATGTACATGGCAACAGGAAAAACTAGGGGTCAGTGAGGAAAAGCTTCGGGCTTATGATGAGCTTTTCACTGTACTTAAAGACAAGTCCAGTAAAGTTCAGAAAATTAATCTGAAGCTTATGGACGCCAATGCGGAACTCAGTGAAAAGCAAAGACTTCTTGTTCGTCTTCTTGGAGAAGTTTCCAGGATGCAGCTTGCGGGTGACAGGCATGCCCTGCGTAATATGGCCCAGCTTAGCATGGAAAGGGAAAGATTCAGGGTCATTGAGGCTATCTCAAATCAGGTGGCCCTTCTCCATAATGCTTATTTTTCAGATAAAGAGGCAAGGAATTATCTTATCGCATCTTGTGCTCCCTTTGGTATTTCTGAAATAATGTTGAAGGATTCTGATGCTGTCCGGGAACAGCTTTTAGAGCTTGTTCTGGATATACCGGAGGGATATGACGAAAAAAAAACTGAGATGCTTCCGCTAAATCCGGGAGATGATTTTCTGGCTTCCCTGTTTCCGGATGAAATCTGTTTTTCCAGAGCTTATGACGAATATGAAAAAGTCCGTGGGAGTTTCCGGAGTCGGAACCTGCCGGATCTTTTGCTTAAGGCCGATATCTTCGGGCTTTTTTTTTCCGTCCTTGAAATCCATAAATGGATACGGGAAATGAACCGACGTTTCAGTGCCATGGATAATATCAAAATACAGGAACCCGTCCTTCTCTCCGAAGCTCTGCGCCTTGCTGCTCAGCAGGCTGTTCATGAAAAAGATCTGGAAGTTTTCATACAGGAAGATATTCAGCATGATCCGCTTTTCAACACAAGCAGAAATGCCTTTATTTTCATGCTCAGAGATCTTTTTTACAACGCCATGGAAGCAGGAGCTACAAGGATTCACATTTTAAGCCTTGATCCGGGGAAAGAAAGAATGTTGATCTCTCACTCTCTTCCCCATGGGCCGACACCTGTTCTTTATCTGTGTTTTGAAGACAATGGTGAAGGTATGTCACGGAGCCATATTGGCAGAATAAACGGATTTCTTTCGGGTAAAACAAAGTACAGTGATACCCTTTCCGGTAAAAAGCAGGGAGGACTTGGTACTCGGAACCTCAAGACCTTTCTTCCCCTCCATGATGCTTCCTGTATCTATGAAAGCGAAGGTTGCGGTACCAAGGTACATCTTTATTTTGCCCGTACCGCCATTTGACGGGAATGAACGTCAGGCTTCGCAGGGAGAAAATGCCTTTGTGATCGCCAGCAGGGCTTTGGAAGATCTTTATTCAGAAATGTGAAGTGGAGCCTTTGGATTTTAAAGATCTGTGAAGGTATAAAAAACAGCAGGATTTCAGGATACTCATAAGCCGTTAATTTTATCACATCCTTGGCATGGTGATGGGGCAGGGTGATTCGCATAAAAAATGCGTTCTATTTCCGGTGCCTCCATGAGTCTTCGCCTTCCCTCACTGCAATTGCCTATACCTGCATAGAGTTCTTCATAAAATTCTTTTCTGCTCCCAAAAGCCCTGCAAAAATCCCGGTATTTTTCACTCTTCCATATGTTTTCAAAATCATCTTCAAAGATATTGCCCATGACTGCCGTGGGAGGATTAATGTTACCATGGGTTCTGAGGGGCAGGTAAAGGAAGATACAGGGGCTGACAGAACCGTCCGCACCTATCATCAGGCATTCTAAAGGATTGTTGGCGCAGACGGCCTGTTCTTCGGGCCTTATTCGGGCAGGAATGTAAGGTTGACCTTTTCTTATGGAAACCCAGAGGGCACGCATGGCCGCCCATCTGGACCTAAGCCCTGAAACCACATGCTGCTTTTTGTGAGCCGGAGTCGGCAGATAGCTGGCATTGATGGCAAGGCAGTCATCCAGACCATATCGGCTGGCCAACTCCACTGCCATGGGCAGTTCATGGATATTGCTGTCCTGCTGGAGAAAGCTGAGACTGACTTTTGGTTTTTTTCCCAATTTGTCTGCCGTAAGGCGGAAATGGCGGATCTTTTCCATTAGGGCATGGAGGTCTGAATGGGGCCTGAGGGCAGCATGGGTTTCAGGACTTGCTCCGCTGATGGAAACAGTCAGGTGTTCAAGCCCGGCCTTTAGAAGAGACTCAGACCGCTTTTCATCCAGAAGACAGCCATTGCTTGTCACGGCGCAGGTGGCACCGGCCTTTGTCAGTTCATGGATCATACCCTCAAGTTCCGGATGGCAGAGGGGTTCTCCCCAGCCCTGAAGCTGAACGATTTCTGCCCGAATGGCCAGAGGTAGAATATGCTTCAGTTTTTCCAGAGGAAAATTGATATTTTTCCAGTTGCCGGCAAATGTCGTGCGCGGGCAGGTCGGACACTTCAGGGTGCAGGCGGTACTGGGTTCGATCTGAAGAGCCAGAATCTTTTTCATGGTTCTGAAGCCATACCTTCCATCAGGGCTCTGGCATTTATTCCCAGAACTTTATGGTTGTATCCACCTTCCAGCAGGGCAAAAAGGCCTGCCTTGCAACGTCTGGATGCTTTTTTTGCCCACCTTCCCATGTTAAAATAATCTTCGGTGGCAAGGAGTCCTCCCCAGTCATCTTTGTGGTGATCGAACCCTGCAGAGATAGCGATAATATCCGTTTCAAGGCTTTCAAGTCTGGATTCAACATCTTCTAAATAATCTTTGCGGTTGCGGGACATGGGGTTGTGCAGGGTAACCCAGGGCAGGGGGCCGAGAATATTGGTTGTGCCATCGCCAAAGTGCAGGTCAAAGTCCAGCACATGGGCTGTTTGAATCAGGCCTTCGGCCTTCATGGCCAGAAGCGCCACAGCTATGTTGGAGAAGTAGCAGAATCCCCAGCAGCTGTCTCTGGAGGCATGGTGACCCGGTGGCCGGATCAGTCCGAAAACCGGTTCTTTAAAGCTCATGCGTGCAGAGAGAATAGCAGCACCTGCGGCAAGGGCTGCGATATCAAAAACGCCTTCTCTTCTTACCTCATCCAGAAGATCTTCGCTGTGTGCCCGGAGCAGTTCTTCTTTTGTGGCGGGTTCCGGAGCAATAAAAACAGCCATATCTTCAATTTCCTGAACAATGGCCTGTATGCGACCTGGTTCGGAAGCCGGGTCATGGGAATAGACTTCGTGAAATGCCGGATCAAAAACAACCTTCATAATACCTCCTCCTTAGCTTAAGTCATAAGCTTATGTGGCAGCTCAGTCTTATTGCATTGAAGAAACCCTAAACCGCCTGACTTCCTTTAAAAAGCTCTGAATGATTTCCGGATCAGGGTCTTTGCTTCCATAACGCAGCCGGACATAGTTTTTTATATGGGGCTGAACAGCACTGGCAAGGTCAGGCCTTATTTCTTTGATTCTTTTTGCATAATCCATGGGACCTTCGTAGGCAGCTCTGGGAATACCAGCTTTTTCCATTTTTTTGCATAATATATCCCAGGCCAGCAACACTTTATCCTTCTTTGTTCTTTTTTTTAGCCAGATCATCCCATATTTTGTCAGCCAGAACATTAATAATCCTGAAGCAAGGGCCATGCCCAGAATATAAAATGCCCCTGCACTCTGTATCCGGCTCCAGAGACTGGAAAAGAATTCCTGCTGACGGGTATGGGTATAGGCCAGCACCTGTCTGTGCCAGAGGTGGGTGGCACTGTCCCAGAAGAGGCCCAGAGGCCTTATTCTTCTTTCAAACCATGTAGAATCAGAGCTTCTGCCAATGCTCATGCGGTCTTCTTCGGAAAGGGATGCGGCCATGCCACCTTCATCCAGACGGACGGGGGCAATCAGGGCCGTGGGATCAATACGCTGCCAGCCATGATTTTCAAGATAGATTTCCGTCCATGCGTGGGCGTCGGACTGTTTGACCATGAGGTATGGGCCGATGGGGTTTATTTCTCCACCCTGATATCCGCCTATGATACGTCCGGGAAGCCCCGCTGCCCTGGCAAGGATGGCAAAACCCATGGCAAAGTGTTCACAATAGCCCTGCTGTGTTTCAAAAAGAAAGGCATCCATGCTGTTTTTTGAAGGAAGCAGACCGGGATTCAGGGTGTAGCGGAAGGGCTGGTTCTGAATCCATGCAATAAGGGCTTCAAGTCTTTTGCCTTCTTCCGGGTTTTCTTCGTATATTTTCCGGCCAAGGGCCTGAGCCTTTGGGTTTTCGTCGAAAGGCAGATAAAGATCATCAGCATCCGGTGTGTCCAGATGAAAATTCTCCTTTGAAGATTCAAGGGTGTAACCCATGCGGCGCTGAACCTTGTCTTTGCTGCGTATAAGTCCTCCCTGCACAAGGGACATGGAACCTGTTTCATGGGTTACAGGCCAGTCCAGTGCAAAGAGCCATTTATGCTGATGGGGTTCCAGGATTATGCTGTAGCGCATCCATGTTTTTGGCATTTCTTCTAAAGTGGGCAGGGGAGAAACTTCCCTGTCCGGAAGCCATGAGCCGGAGCGGGCATTACGAAAAACAATGCCTCTGAAATAACGGTTTTCTGAAGATGGAATGGGGCCTTCAAACTGTACACGGAAAGCAGGTTCATTGCTTTTGGCAAGATCTGCCACACTGCCCGGTTGCAGCTTATCCGAAAAACCCGTTATGCCGGAAGGAGAGGGGGTACGGATGCCCCATAGGGGACTTGAAAGCCTTGGAAAGGAAACAAAGAGGATGATGGCAAGGGGCGCTGCCAGTAAAAAAAGGGTGGCTGCCTGCAAAAGCATTTTTTTTATGGGCTCTTTCCCGTGGTGAATCAGGGCAAGGACAGCGTGGTTGCATATGAGGGCAAGGGCCATATAAAGGGCCATGGCAAGGGATTCTGAAAAAAACAGGCTGGAAAGTACCAGCAGATGGGCAATAAAAACAAGAGCAATGGCATCCCTTCTCTGGTGCAGCTCAAAGGTTTTCAATGCTGCCATGATGAGAAGAAGGCGGGAGCCTGCATCCTGTGCAAAGGTGCCTGCACTCTGCACAATGATGATAATAAAAAAAATCCATGTGAAAGTAACAAGGGTTTTCTTTCCGGGCAGGGGAAGAAAACCCTCGGCCATGGCAAGGCGCATAAGCCATGCAAGGCAGACTACAGCGGTCAGCCAGAGGGGCTGATGCAGAAACTGAGGCCCTGCGGATAATGCCAGTATGAAGATCAGGGGCAGCAGCAGTCTTTTTTTATCGTTTAATGATAAAGGCATTTTTTTCTTCACCTATGGCATTAAGCATCATGGAAAATAAATCCTCTACGGGGTCTTCTCCCTGAAAGGAGGCCAGAAGATAAAGGCATTGTTCCCGGTGCTGTCTGGAAGAAGCAGGTTTTATTTCCTTGCCTGGAAGACGCAGGCCAAAGGCCAGACCCCTTGATGAGGCCTGAAGAATGCCGTGGCATAGCCGGGAAAGTCGCTCTTCCGTATCCATATTTTTAAAGTCATTGTAATCCAGAACAAGGCTTTGTGCGGGGCCTCCGAAATTTTTGATGTGCATGCCCCTGTTTCTGGAAAAAATTTTCCAGTCAATGCGGGAAATGGGATCTCCCGGAACATAGCTTCTGTGCCCTTCAAAATCCTCATTACCCATGGTCTGGGTTTCTCTGCCCGAAGATTCTTTTCCACTACCTTTGCCTTCTGGTTCCGGCATGGGGCCGGGAAGGGGTTTTGGGTATACCATGGCTTTCAGTTCATGGGGCAGACGTATCCATGCATAAAAAAGTCCCAGAGGTGCCCTGCACTGCAGGGAAAGGGCCGGGAGCTGATAAATTCCTCTGGTCATGGCTGGCAGGTGGAGTTCCAGAACGCCACTGCTGTTTTTATTCATGCTGACCATAGCTGATGTTTTTTTTCGGCTACAGAGTTCAAGGCCGGTACGCCGATGATTTCCACTGAAAAGCTGGAGATGAATACATATGGGGTCTTCTGCAAAAACAGCTGGGCATTCCATGCTTTCAATAATGATGCCCTTAAGATTTCTGTGGGTTGAAAAGGTGGAACACAGGGCCATGGAGAAGAGGAAAAAAGTGAGAAGAAGGCCCAGGTTGTTGTTTTCATTAAGGGATGCCACAAGGGTGACAAGCAAAATAACGCCCATGAAAAGACCGGCAGGGGTGGGCAGAATGTAAATTTTTCTTTTTTCAGCTCTCATGAAATCACTTTTCACGGCAGAGGAATTTTTTTAAGCAGATCCTGCATTTCTTCAGGGCTGAAACCCGTCAGATCCTTTGATTTCTGGAGTCTGTGGCTGGAAACCCAGGGAAAAACAGCCTGCACATCTTCGGGAAGGCAAAAATCCCTTTCATGGAGAAAGGCCCAGGCTCTGGAAGCCTGCACAATGGCCATGCCAGCCCTGGGAGAAAGACCTGTATGGAAAATGCTTTCTCTGCGGGTATATTCCAGAATATCCTGAACATAATCCATGAGGGCATGGGAAAAGCCCACCTGCTGCACTTCTTGTCTGAAGGATATTATTTTTGGGGCAGAGAGCAGGGGGCTTATATTTAAAAATGTATTTTTTACTTCACCCGCAAGGATACGCTTTTCTGCGTCTCTGTCCGGATATCCCATGGAAATACGCATGAGAAAGCGGTCCAGCTGGGATTCAGGCAGTGGATAGGCTCCTGCCTGTTCACTGGGATTCTGGGTAGCCATGACAAAAAAAGGATGGGGCAGGGGATGGGTCTGTCCTTCAACGCTAACCTGATTTTCTTCCATGGCTTCCAGAAGAGCACTCTGGGTTTTAGGTCCGGCCCGGTTGATTTCATCGGCAAGAAGAATCTGGGTAAAAACAGGACCGGGATGGAATCTGAATACCCTTTCCTTGCTTTCAAATATGGAAACACCAAGAATATCACCGGGCAGCATATCGCTGGTACACTGGATTCTCCGGAATGTCAGCCCCAGACTTCTGGCCGTAGCCTTCGCCAGGGTGGTTTTTCCTATACCGGGAAGATCTTCAATCAGAAGATGCCCCCCTGCTAAAAGACAGGTAAGGCAGCGTTTAATGGCCTCGTCTTTTCCTAAAACAGCATTGCGGATCTGTTGAAAAGCAGGCATAATCTCAGAATGCATAGGATAGCTTCCTCTGGTTCTTTCAGCAAACATATTGTTTGTGTTTATGATTATCCGGGTATGTGTTCAGTTATGGTCATTTTTAAAGAAAGCAGCCTGTATCAGACTGTTTCCTGCATGTTCATGGTATGCTTAACAGGACGGATTGTCAAAAGGAGAGGCCCATGCAAAAAAACAATGTTCAGTTTTTACTTTCTCTTTTTAAAAAGATCCTTTCCCTGATGGTGCTTGTGGCTTTTGGTTTTATTCTTTTGACTTTGCCTGCATCGGGGGAGAGGTCTTTGCCTCTGATGCGCATATCCGTTGAAAATTCCCCCAGCCATGTACAGACAAAGGCTGTCAGACGTTTTGCAGAAGACCTCAGCCACAAAGTTCAGGGACGCCTCCATGTGAAATTCTATGACAGTGCAAGGCTTTACAGGGATGCTCAGGTTCTCAGTGCCCTTGCCTCGGATCGTCTGGAAATGGCCGTACCCGGAACCTGGCACTTTGACAGATATGAACCCGATGTGGGGATTTTCCTTTTGCCTGCTTTTTATGGTCGCAGTGCCGAAGACATGCACAGGGTTGTGGACGGAGAAATTGGCCGAAGGGTTGAAGAAAAGATTGAAAAGGGTCTCAGGGTTTTTGTTCCCGGCCGCTGGCTGGACCTTGGCCATGCCCACCTTTATACAAACCAGCCTGTAACTTCAAAGGGTGATTTGAAAAATCTGAATATACGTGTTGCTGGCGGTCTTGCCAATGCCATGCGTGTGGAAGCCTTAGGTGCAAAAGCCGTGATGATTCCATGGCCGGATCTGCCCGCAAGACTTAAGCAGGGAAATATAGACGGTGTTCTGACCACCCATGAAACCTTTCGCAGTGCAAAACTGTGGAACTCAGGTCTTTCCTATGTGTTTGAGGACAGGCAGTATTTCCCCCAGTATATACCCGTTATCCGGCAGAATTTCTGGAGAAGACTGCCCGAGGATCTGCAGAAGATCATCATGGAAACCTGGGAGGAGCATGTGGATGAGGCCCGCAAAGAAGCCGCTGAAGCCCAAAAGAATGCCAGAAAGCTTCTTTTACAGCATGGAATGAAAATATTTACTCCTACGGAAAAAATGCTATCGGAGTACAGAAGCTTTCTTGCAGCACATCAGGATGAAATTGCCACAGCCCTTGGGGTGAATCCTGAACTTTATGCTGACACCATGACATTTTTAAAAGAGTAAATTATGAGTAACTTCAAAAGTTACCTTATGACAAAATGCCGAAGACGACCTGCTTCTGAGTAACTGCAATTTACCCAGAAGTTACTAAAAATTTACATGCGATTACTCCGTGAAGAAGGATGCTTCAGCAGCTTGCCTGTCCTACCGTTTCCTTTACATATGGAAAGGAATCCCATGAAAAGTTTTAAAAAGTTCCATTATTCCCTTATTTTTAAGCCTTTCTTTCTTACTGGTCTTATACTGGCTGGGCTGACTCTCTGCTTTCTGATTTTTGTGGTTTTTACCAAGATGGAATCCCGCCAGAATCTTCTTGAAACGGCAGAGCTGCGTTCCCGTATTGAGACACAGATTTTTGCAGAACATGCATCAGGCCTGTTCCGTGCCATTGATATCACCCTTTTGTCCCTTATACCTTTTCTGGAAGAAGGCGATGTTCTGGGCAATGCTGCTGTTGAAGATGTCATCCGCCGTCGTATTCTTTTTCTGCATCAGCTTAAAAATATTTATATTCTGGATGAAAAAGCACAGCTTGTATACGTACATCCAAGGGGAGAGGTACTGGACATTACCCAGACGGATAAGGATTATTTTCTGGATATGCATAAAGATGCCCTGATGGATTTTGACATCAGTACTGCGCCAGAAAATGAAAAGGGCGGTTTTGATATCCGGTTCAGCCGCAGGGTGGAAAGCAGAGATGGCAGATTTCTAGGAGTAGTTGTTGGGGTTGTGGATTTTGCCCATTTCAGAAAACAGTATCAGCAATATGAAGCTCCGGGCGTTGATGCCATTGTTTTATATAACACGGATGGGCGTGTACTGTCGGGATGGTTTCCGGCGGAGAGCAGCAGTCAAAAGGGGCCTGGAGCAAGGCTTTTGGAGCTGCCTTATTTCGGTTCTTTTTCTTTGGATGATCTTACCGCAGGGGGTATGCGTTCCTTTACAGATAAAGAATATATTGTTGCCACATGTCAGCTGCCGGATTTTCCCTTCCACATGGGTACGGTTCTGAACAGAAATCATATTCTCAAAGTATGGGAAAGGGAGGTCCGTCATCTTGTTTTGATTTTTATGCTGGTTTTCATGGGGCTGGGGTCCATGGCATGGATTCTTCATAAGCAGGTGGCCCGGCAGAAAAAAGCTGATAAAAAAAATATTGAACTTCAGGCAAAGGCCGAGTTGACAGGTCTTATGCGGGATCTTGCCTTTGCTGTTCAGCAGGCAGATGGTCTTGAAGATGCGGCCAGAATTTTCCTTGAACATATCTGTGAATACGGTGTCTGGGAGGCAGGTTTTTTCCGGATGAAGCTGAGTGAAGAAAAAGAGGCTCTTATAACGGGGTGCAGTTGTGCAGGGCAGAGTGAATGCCGGGCACAGCTGCTGGAAAGCCTGCAGGATGGGGTTGAGAAATATTTTTCCCTTGAAAAGCCGGTACTTTTTTCAGAAGAGTCTGCCTTATTATCAAAAAACGTTTGTGTGCTGCCCGTTTGCGACAGCTACCATCTTAAGGCCGAAGCCCTTTTCCTTTCCTCTTCGCTTGAAGAAAAAGATGAGGCCCTGCTGGATATCATGACTCAGGCCGCAGCCTTTGCAGGTCATTTGATTGAACGTATGGTTTCGGAAAAAAGACTGGAAGATTCCCTTGCAATGTATAAGAAAAGCCAGCAGGAACTGGCCCGTGCCAAGGAAAAGGCCGAAGCCGATAACGATGCCAAGAGTGCTTTTTTAACCCATATGAGCCATGAACTTCGAACTCCCATGAATGGCATACAGGGCATGGCCGAGCTTCTGTTTCAGACCCGTCTGGATGAAGAACAGCATAGTTATCTTCGCATTATGCAGGACAGTTGCGGTTCAGTACTTGGCATGATTAACGGGCTTCTTGATTTGGCTAAAATTGAATCCGATAAATTCAGTCTCGAATTTATTTCCTTTGGCCTCCGTCATTTTATGGAAGTCTTCTGTGCGCCCATGATCCTTCTGGCCCGGGAAAAGGGGCTGGATTTTACCTGTGACATCGCCGACGATGTAACGGACAGACTCATGGGAGATACGGACAAGCTGCGCCGTATTCTTACCAATCTTGTGGGAAATGCCCTGAAATTTACCCATGATGGAGGTATCTCCATTGCCGTAAGTGAAACAGCAAGCCATGGACCAGGAGTTTATCTTTGTTTCCGGATTCAGGATACGGGGATAGGTATTTCAAAAGAAAAAATCCCTTCCCTTTTCCAGCCCTTTTCCCAGGCGGACAGCTCCATTTCCCGCAGATACGGTGGAACTGGGCTTGGACTTTTAATTTCCCGACAGCTTGCAGAAAAAATGGGTGGCCAGATGGGACTGGAGAGCTCAGAAAATAATGGTTCCTGTTTCTGGTTTACCGTATCCTTTAAAAAGGTTGATATTCTAAGCGATGAAGAAGAAAAGAAGGCTTCTGTTCCAAAGGTTCGTTCTCCTGAATCCCTTCTGAGTTCAGAGCAGAAAAAAGCCCGTATTCTTGTGGTTGAAGATGATCTCACCAATCAGCAGGTAGCTCGGGGTTTTCTTAAAAAACTTGGGCTGGCTGCGGATATCGCCCAGAGCGGAGCAGAAGCACTGGAAATGCTTGGGCAGTCTCCCTATGATCTGATTCTTATGGATGTTCAGATGCCGGATATGGACGGTACTGAAGTCACCCGCAGAATCAGAAGCGGTGAGGTGAGGGGGCTTTCTCCGGATATTCTGATAATAGCCATGACAGCCAATGCCACCAGGAGGGATAAGGAAAAATGCTTTCAGTCCGGTATGAACGCTTTTCTTTCAAAACCCATTTCCGGTTATGATCTGGCGGAAACCCTTGCTGCCTGGCTTCCTTTGCAGGAAATCCGGACTTGACGCTTTCCATGCTGTCCATTAGGAGAAAGCAGGATAGTAGTTTAAACCATGCAATGTATTGATGGGAACTTATTGTGAAGATTGAAAATTTGGGATTTGATTGCTGGTTTAAAGAAAAATCCGGTGATATTTGCGGTGCGGATTACAGCGTTGCCAGAGTGGCAGCCGTTGATCGTCATTATTTTACCATCAGGAATGAGCAGGGTGAGATTCCCGCGGAGCTGGCAGGAAGAATGTATTTTCAGGCTGGTTCGCCGAGCGAACTGCCATGTGTGGGCGACTGGGTCAGTGTGCAATATCATAGTGATGATACATATGCCATTATTCACGGCGTGTTTCCCAGAAAGAGTTTTTTACGGCGAAAGCGGGCCGGATCCGAAGTGGACTATCAGATGATTGCGGCCAATGTGGATGTGGCTTTCATTGTGCAGTCCTGTCATTTTGATTTTAATCCGGCCCGGTTGAACCGCTATATGGTCATGGCCGCTGACGGAAATGTGGAGCCCATTGTTATTCTTGCTAAAACGGATCTGATCTCCCATGAAGAACTCCAGGAAAAGATTGCTGCTGTGAAACAGGCCGGTATCACAGTCAGAATAATTCCCCTTAGCAATGAGACGGGTATGGGACTGGATGCCTTTCACGAAGTCCTGCTGCCGGGTCGGACCTATTGTCTGCTGGGATCATCCGGTGTGGGTAAAACCACGCTGATTAATGGCCTGGCGGGCCGTGACGCCTATGCGACCCGTGCCGTCAGTGCCACGGGAGAGGGCACCCACACCACAACACGGCGGCAACTGATTGTGCTGGATACCGGGATCCTCTTTATTGATACACCGGGCATGAGGGAACTGGGCATGATGGACAGGGGCGAGGGAATCAGAAGGGAGTTTGATGATATCCTTGAACTTTCCAGAACCTGCCGTTTCAGTGACTGTAGTCACACCCAGGAGTCCGGCTGTGCTGTTATTGCGGCCATGGCAGGAGGTGATCTCAGCGAGGAGCGTTTTCATTCCTATGTCAAACTCAGAAAAGAGTCGGAGTTCCATGAAATGTCTTATCTGGATAAACGCAATAAAGATAAGTTGTTCGGATCTTTTATAAAAAAAGCCGGTAAAAGCATGAAGCGGCGTGGCAGTAAGAGAGAGAGGTAGTAGATTCTGCTGTGAATCCGGAGAACAGACAGGAAAGCCTTTCTCCGGATATCTCTCCTTCAGCCTGAATATTTGCAGGCCTGCTTGAATTCCCTTGTCATCCTTCCCAGAATCTCCGGGATCTTTTCTTTATCCTTTGTCTCTCCTATGGTCCTGACAAAGGCCGAGCCAATAACAATACCGTCTGTATGCGGTGCCAGGGCCGCAACCTGAGAAGCTTCGCTGATGCCAAAACCCAAAGCCACGGGAACGGGGCTTAAGCTCCGGACCTTCCGGGCCATGGCTCCTGCTTTTTCCGGATCAAGGCCACCGGAGCCGGTTACTCCGGTCATTGAAACAAGATACAGAAATCCTTCAGCATTTTTGCAGATCTCCTTCATTCTGTCTTCCGGTGTGGTGGGAGCCACAAGGGGGATGGAAACAAGGCCTGAGACCTTCAGAAAAGGAAGAAGCTCGTTTGATTCCTCAAGGGGCATATCCACCACCAGCACACCATCTGCTCCAGCAGCTGCGGCATCTTTGCAGAATTTTTCCGGGCCATGGGCAAGGATGGGGTTTAAGTAGGAAAAGAGTACAATGGGGGTTGGGTACTTTTCCCGGATTTCCTTGACCATTTTCAGAGCAGGGCCAAGGCTCATTCCCGCCTTAAGTGCCCTCTGGGAAGCCAGTTGAATGGCAGGGCCGTCTGCCGTGGGATCGGAAAAGGGAATACCGATTTCAAGGAGATCCATACCATTGTCCAGCATGGAAAAAATAATTTTTCTGCTGGTTTCCATGTCCGGATCACCTGCGGTTACAAAGCCGATGAGGGCAGCTTCTTTGTGCTTTTCGCACTGATTAAACATCCTGCTGATGCGGTTCATGGTCAAATTCCTTATGAATTCAGAAGAAGTTCTGCGTTGATGGTGTCAAACTCCGGATGATTCGTGGCATTGGCCATGTCCTTGTCGCCTCTGCCGGAAAGATTCACAAGAATGCTCTGGGTTTTCGGCCTTTTTTTTGCCTCAAGAATTGCAGCGGCCAGGGCATGGCTGGATTCCAGTGCCGGAAGAATGCCTTCGCTCAGGGTCAGAAGCTTGAAGGCGGAAAGGGCCTGTATGTCCGTAATGGCAGTGTATCGTACCCGTCCGCAGTCCTTGAAGAGGGAATGCTCCGGCCCCACACCGGGATAATCCAGCCCTGCGGACACACTGTGGGCTTCCAGAATCTGGCCGTCTTCGCTTTGCAGCACATAGGACTTGGAGCCATGGAGAACGCCTACGCTCCCCTTGAGAAGGGTGGCCGCATGACGGCCTTCAAGGCCTTCGCCTGCGGCTTCCACTCCCAGCATTTCAACCTTTGTGTCCAGAAAGGGAAAGAAAAGCCCCATGGCGTTGGAGCCGCCGCCTACGGCTGCTACCAGAAGGTCTGGCATACCGCCGGTTCTGGTCAAAAACTGCTCCTTTGCTTCTTCACCAATCACTTTTTGAAATTCCCGCACCATCAGGGGATAGGGATGGGGGCCTGCCACGGAACCGATCACATAAAAGGTGTCTTCCACACAGGCTGTCCAGTGACGGAGTGCTGCGTTCATGGCATCCTTCAGGGTAGCGGTTCCTTCTTCTACGGAAATAACTTCTGCGCCGAGAAGTTTCATACGTGCCACATTGGGGGCCTGTCGCCGGATATCTTCTTTCCCCATGAAAACCGTACACGACATGCCAAAACGGGCTGCGGCCGTGGCCGTGGCCACACCGTGCTGACCTGCTCCGGTCTCGGCAATGACCCGGCGTTTTCCCATGCGATGGGCCAGCAGCACCTGCCCAAGGGTATTATTGATTTTATGGGCACCGGTGTGGGTCAGATCTTCCCGTTTGAGAAAAATTCTTGCTCCTCCGGCCATGTCCGAAAGCCGGTCTGCGGCATAGAGGGCCGTTGGCCGTCCTGCATAATCCTGAAGAAGAATCAGAAGCTCCCTTTGAAAGTCCTTGTCCTTCCGGATGGACTCAAAGCTTTTTTCCAGCTCCAGAAGGGCGGGCATGAGGGTTTCTCCCACATAGCGGCCGCCGAAAATTCCAAAATGGCCCTTTGCATCGGGCAGGGCAGAGAAATCCGGGTAAGCAGTCATGGTTTTCCTTTCATATATAATTACGAACGGCCTCCACAAAGGCCTTTATTTTTTCATGATCCTTGATACCGGGCGAAGATTCAACGCCGGAGCTTACATCCACGCCAAAGGGCTTTGCTTCGATGAGGGCATCTTTTACATTATCAGGATTGAGGCCACCGGCAAGCAGGGCAGGATAACGCTGGCAGAAATCCTTGGCCGCTGCCCAGTCCCAGCTTTTGGCGTTGCCGCCGGGCATGGTTCCTGCGGCAGCTTCCACAAGAAAGCGGTCTGCCGGATAAGCTGAAGCCTCAGCCACCGTAGGTTCCTGAAAGAGATAAAGTCCCTTAATGACGTAAAAACCCTCCTGTCGCAGGGATTCCACCAGAAAAGGATTTTCTTTTCCATGGAGCTGTATGGCATTGCAGCCTGCCTTTGTTGCCGTATCCACAGATATCTTGAAATCGGGATCGACCATGACAGCCACCTTCAGCATGGTTTTTGGTACGGCATCGGTGATGGTTTTTGCCATTTTTACATCAAGGTGTCTCGGGCTTTTTGGAAAAAAGACGCATCCTATGGCATCCACCTTAAGGTCTGCACAGAAACGGGCCGTATCCGGGCTGGTGATGCCGCAGATCTTGATGAAGGTCATGGGAGAACCCCGCTTTCCACCATGGCCTTCAGGTCTTTTTCCGGATCATGGCTGAGCACAAGGCTTTCGCCCACAAGAAAGCTGTGCACACCAAGGTGTCTGGAGACGGCTATGTCCTCAGGTCCCCGGATGCCGGAAAGGGCCACGGGAATAACTCCCTTGGGCAGGAGGGCCGCCATGCTGGGGGCAATGCGGATGTCCGTTTCAAAGGTGGCAAGATCCCTGTTGTTGATGCCAATAAATCTGGCCCCTGCATCCAGTGTCTGGGGAATTTCTTCTTCTCCATGGATTTCGTGCAGCACAGCGAGACCCAGCTCAGAAGCCAGAGCCGCCAGTTCCTTGTGGAGCTTTGGCTCAAGAATACGGGCGATCAGGAGAATGGCATCTGCCCCCAGAACAGCCGATTCCAGCACCTGATAGGGGTGAAAGATAAAATCCTTGCGCAGTACGGGAAGACGGGTTGCTGTTCGTGCCTCCTTCATATCCTCAATGCTGCCACCGAAAAAATCAGGTTCCGTTAGAACGGAAAGGGCTACAGCTCCGCCATTTTCATAGGCCTTTGCAAGGGATGCTGCATCAAGGTCTGGATTAAGATCCCCCTTGGAAGGGGATCTGCGTTTAATTTCTGCAATAATGGCTGCGGGTTTTTGGGGGCTTTGGTGCAGACCGGCCCCAAAATCCCGGATATTGGGTCTTTGGGAAAGCATGTCAGATAAAAGGCTTTCAGGCCGCTCCCTTTGGGCCTGTTCAATCCTGAATTTTCGTTTTTCAAGGATTTTTTTCAAAATGGAAGTCATTTTATCTACCACCTGAGGCCTCCTGAGTAAATTGGATCAGGGCCTCCAGTTTTGCCATGGCAGCGCCGGAATCAATGGCTTCCCCGGCAAGTTTGATGCCATCTTTAATGTCCTTTGCCTTGTCACAGGCCACAAGGGCGGCCGCACTGTTGATGAGAACAATGTTGCGCTTTGCTCCCTTTTCACCGGAGAGAACAGCCCGGGTAATGGCAGCATTTTCTGTAGCATCCCCACCTTTCAGGTCTTCAGGATCTGCGGGTTCGCCAAAATATATCTCAGGATAAAGGTCATAGGTTTTCAGCCTGCCATCTGCTGCCTCAGTCACCCTTGTGGGAGCGCATACGGAAATTTCATCCAGCCCGTCATGGCCGTGTACAACAAAGGCTTTGCGGGTTCCAAGATCCAGCAGGGCCTGTCCCATGCTTTCCGTAAGCTCCGGCTTGAACACACCTATCACCTGACAGGATGCCGCCGCAGGGTTGGCCATGGGACCGATGGCATTGAAGAGGGTACGGATGCCAAGGGCTTTTCTGGCAGGACCTGCATGGCGGACAGCGGCATGGAAGTTTGGGGCAAAGAGAAACCCTATATTGATTTCAAAGAGGGCTTCCTCCACGGCTTCCGCAGGGATGTCGAGCCGAACACCGAGTGTTTCCAGTACATCGGCACTGCCGCATTTGCTGGAAACGGAACGGTTGCCGTGTTTTGCCACCACCGCCCCGCAGCCTGCCACCACAAAGGCCGCTGTGGTGGAAATATTGAAGGTATCTGCCCCGTCTCCGCCCGTACCGCAGGTGTCCACCGTAAGGCTGGCCGGTGTCTGGATGCGCTGCATGTTACGCCTCAGAACACGGGCCGCACCGGTCAGTTCGCTGGCGCTTTCTCCCTTTACCGCAAGGGCTGCAAGAAAACCTGCCACTGTGGCAGGATCGGTTTCACCGGTGAATATGGCCTCCAGGGCCTCACCACATTCCTGTTCCGTGAGATCTTCATGGCGGATGATTTTTTCCATAAGCTTTCTGAACAGCATGATTCACTCCTTTGTATGGCCTGATATATGACCTGCGGCCTGATCCAGAAAATTACGAAGAAAGCGTTTGCCCATGGGGGTCATGATGGATTCGGGATGGAACTGTATTCCTTCGGTGGGGTGTTCCCGATGACGCAGCCCCATGATTTCCCCGTCTTCTGAGCGGGCTGTGATTTCAAGGCAAAAGGGAAGACTTTCTTCCCTGACGGCTAATGAATGGTAACGCATGGCCTTGAAGGGCCGGGTGACACCTGCAAAAACACCCTTTCCGTCGGCTGTGATTTCAGAAACCTTGCCATGCATGAGCCGCTTTGCATGGACCACTTCCGCATCAAATACCCTTGCAATGCTCTGATGTCCCAGACATACGCCGAGTATGGGTTTTTTGCCGGAAAAACGCCGGATAAAATCCATGGAAACACCTGCATTTTCAGGCCTTCCCGGTCCTGGAGAAATGACAAGGCCGTCAATATCCATATTTTCAATCTCTTCGGCTGTAATATTGTTGTTTCTGAAGGTGACAACCTCAGCACCAAGCTCTTCAAAATACTGCACCAGATTGAAGGTGAAGGAATCAAAATTATCCACCATGAGAATCCGGGTTTTTTCCATGATTCTTCTCCTTATAGGGGCTTGGGGCCTGTAAGCATGGCAAGGGCCGTCTGGAGGGCTCTTGCTTTGTTCAGGGTTTCCTGTCTTTCGGTTTCAGGGTCCGAGTCCGCCACAATTCCTGCACCTGAGCGTACGGTGAGGGTTTCACCACGGATGATGGCAGTGCGGATGACTATGGCCATATCCATGTTGCCGTTGAAACTGAAATATCCCACAGCGCCGCCATAGGCGTCTCTGGGCTGGTCCTCGTTTTCCGCTATTATTTCCATGGCCCGGATTTTGGGTGCTCCGGAAAGGGTACCGGCGGGGAAGGTGGCTGCCACAAGATCCAGGGCATCCAGTTCCGGCTTCAGCTGGGCTGTAATGTTGGAAACCAGATGCATGACATGGGAGTAGCGCTCCACCATCATAAGATCTGTTACCTGAACCGAGCCCGTTCGAGCGATCCGGCCAAGATCGTTGCGGCCAAGATCCACCAGCATGAGGTGTTCCGCTTTTTCCTTTTCATCCTTTAAAAGATCATCTGCAAGGCGGCGGTCTTCCGAAGGATTGAGGCCCCTTGGCCGGGTGCCTGCGATGGGCCTCAGTGTGGCAAGGCCTTCTTCAAGGCGTACCATGGTTTCCGGGGAAGAACCCACAAGGGTCTGGCCTCCGGCCCTGAGAAAGAAAAGATAGGGTGATGGATTGGTGTAGCGCACAGCTCTGTACAGGGCTACGGGATCATCCGGAGCCGGACCTTCAAAAGACTGGGAGATTACGGCCTGAATGATATCGCCTTCCATGATATGATTTTTCACCCTTTCCACCCGCTCCCGGAAGATATCTGGCGGTGTCATGGGCTGGAGAACCGTAGCAGGTCCCTGCAAGACTATTTCTTCAGGGGCAGGCTTTCTGACGGTTTCAAGCAGGGTTTCCAGTCTTGCTTCCGCCGTGGTATAGGCGCTGTCCGCACTGGCTCCGTCTTCTAAAAAGGCAAGGCAGATGCAGGTCAGGGTGTGGCGGTGGTTGTCAAAGACCATAAGGGTATCGGGAATGAGAAATACTCCCAGCGGCCTTGATGGGGGAAGGCTGTGGGGAATTTTTTCAAAACTGCTTACCGCCTCATAGCTGAGATATCCCACAAGACCGCCGGGGAAGGGGGGCAGGTCTTCCAGTTCAGCCAGTTTGTAGCGTTGGAGAATCTGCCTCAGGGCAGGGGTGAAATCACCCTTGTGGGGAAGGGTTTCTGTTGGACCGGGGCCGTGTTTTTCTATGCGGTCCTGATAAATTCTGATTTCAGACCTAAAACTTGTGCCAAGGAAGCTGTACCTTGCCCAGCGCTCCCCCCCCTCCACGGACTCAAACAGGAAGATAGGATCCTGGGAATTGTGAAAGCGGCGCAGCATGGAGACGGGCGTTTCACTGTCCGCAAGGATGCGGGCGCATAAAGGCACGACATTGCATCCAGCCCTGACTTTTTCATTGAAAAAGATTTTTTCCGGAAAGCGTTCAAGGAGCATGGCGTATTCTATCCTTTATAATGTTTGAAATTTAAGGCTTTTGCATAGGGGCTGGACTAATTTTTTAAACTCCATACCCATGCCTTTAAACGAAAAAAGGGGCCACGGTAGATCCGCAGCCCCTGATATCTTTGATGTAAAACCTGTCATGGCCTGCGGTGTCATGGGACACCTGCTGGCCATCTGGCTTTTTATAAGCCTGTGCCGTGGTGCCCGGAAGATGCGGGCCACCACCAGAGAATGGATATATTTTTTTCTGTGCAAAGGCTTTTCATTTCTTTCCCCTTATAAAACATTAAACTTTGGTCACGGTGTTTCTGTTTATAGAAACAAAAATAGAAAAACACAGACTCGTATCCGTGTCAATCTTTTTTTGATGGATGTGAGAGGTTCTGGCGTGGTTTTTTTATTATTGATTAATACAGATTGTTAAATCAAGAAGAATTATTAACTTGAATTATTGTTGTTGTCGGCTTATTATGAAGTTGCATAACGGCTTGGCCCTGTTAAAACCATCGGGGGGTTTTAAACAGGTTATTGCGATCCAACCTGAATGCATGCGTTCCTGAAAAAAAAGACTCCTTGACCGCTCACAACAGTAAAGGCCGGACAATTATTATGTCCGGCCTTTGCTGTCTTTAAAAAAGGCAGGCACAGGGCCTGCCCCTTTAATTTAAGAATAATGCTGAATCAGAAATTTCTTTATACTTCAGAATCTGGTTTTTTCAAGGCTTCCGTAAGTCCATTTATATCACCGGGCTTGATACCAATTTCTGAAAGTAAGGAATCCAGAATAGGTGCCTGGGCACGGTAACGCAGGGCGCTGTTTACCACCTGATCCGAGAGGCAGGCACTGCCTGTTTCCGCACAGTCTCCTCCCTTACCGCTGCCGCCAAGGCCATTTACCTGAAGAATGCGGATATCACTGATCTGCTCCATGGGTTTGACACTCTGGGCAATGATTTCCGGAAGGCTGTTAATGAGTGCAAGGCGTATTTCCATGGCCACCTGTTCCGGAGAAAGAAGATTGGCAGCCGTGTTAAGGGCTTTTTTACCTTCGGCTTCCACCGCATACCTTCTCTCTGCGGCATCGGCCAGAAGCATTTCCGCATCGGCTTTACCCTTGGCTTCCAGACGTTCTTTGTCCGCATTACCCTGGGCTGCAAGGCGAAGGGCATCGGCCTGATCAGTAGCTGCTTTTTTCTCGGCTTCTGCGGCAACGGTCAGCTGAATGGCATCCTTTTCAGCTTTCTGTCTTGCCAGAACCAGCTCAACCTGTTTTTCCCTTTCCGCCCTTTCCGTATCCCGGACTGTGATGACGTTTTCTTCTTCCTTCACGGCCTTGGCTCTGGCACGGTCTGCTTCGGCTCTGGCTTCGGATTCTTCTCTGGATTTTTCTGCCACGGCAATGGCTTTTTCCTGCTCTGCCAGCTCAATGGCTTTGCGTCTTTCTATCTCAGCCTGTTCCAGAGCACGGGACTTGGCTATCTCCATCTCCTTGATGGATCTTTCTTTTTGAATTTTTTCATTCTCCGTATCCCGCTCCGAAGCAATCTGTTTCAGATCAATTTCACGCTGGGAGGAAATGCGTACTTCCTGGGCTTCCCTCTCTTTTTCAGCCTGCTCCCTTGCTATTTCAGATGCCTGGGAAGCACGACGGATGGAGACTTCCCTTTCCTGCTCCAGTCTTGCATATTCTTCTTCCCTTGAAATTTCGAATCTGGCCCGTTCTGCCTCAAGGTTTTTATGCCTTATGGCAAGGTCCGTTTCCTGTTCAATGTCATTGCGTTTTTTACGGCGGGATTCTATGGCTTCGGTCAGCTTGGTGAGACCTTCGGCATCAAAGGCATTCTGGGCATTAAAATGTTCAAATGCGGTCTGATCCAGCCCCGTAAGGGATACGGATTCCAGTTCAAGGCCGTTTTTTAAAAGATCTTCGGATACAACCTGCTGCACCTTCTGAACAAAATCCACCCTTTTTTCGTGCAGCTCTTCCATGGCCATTTCTGCGGCAACGGCCCTCAAGGCATCCACAAACTTGCCTTCCACAAGTTCTTTAAGTTCCGAAGGGTTCATGGTTTTAAGACCAAGGGTCTGGGCGGCATTGGCAATGGAGTCTGCAATGGGTTTGACGCGCACATAAAATTCCGCAGCCACGTCAACCCGCATCCTGTCCCTTGTTATCAGGGCCTGCTCTCCGGTCCGGCGGACTTCAAGGCGCAGGGTGTTCATGTTTACGGGAATAATTTCATGGAGTACTGGCAGCACCATGGCACCGCCATCCATGATGACCTTTTCTCCGCCAAAACCTGTTCGTACAAAGGAGACTTCCTTTGTGGCCCTCTTGTAGAGACGGGCAAGGATAATAAGAAGAATAAAAAAGACGGTGACAAGAACACCGGCGAAGAAAAACAGTTCATTCATGGACGCACTCCTTTCATATGGCTGGAAAATCAGATGCAGCTGACAATAAAATTAAAAATCAGGGAGAATCAGAAAGAAAGGGGCTGGGACTGCTGATGGCTTTATAAATATGGTTTTCCATGGAAACCAGAAGAACCGCATCTCCTGTTTTGAAAATTTCATCATCCTGATCCGGCTCCACAAGAAAATAGTGGGTCTTTCCGTGGGCATCCTTTGTTTTGGCTTCTGCAGGGCTTCCTTTACCAGCCGTACCCAGAGTAATAACGGCCACCTGCCCTATGAGGCTTGTGCGGGCAACGGCAAGGCTTTCATCTTTAGGGAGAATACGGTGCAGAAAACCGCCAAATAAACGGGTTAACCAGATACTGATGAAAAAAACAAAAATTCCCGGAATCCATCCCGGAAGATAATGACCTGAAATGGAATGGAAGCCTGTCTGAAACATTAAACCTGTGCTGCCGAAGCTGGCCAGAAAAATAACCATCAGCATCAGTACAGGCACCTTGCCTATGCGAAGCCAGCCCATGAATTTGCCGAGGCTGCCGTCAAAGCCGCCCGCATCCGCATCAATTTCCGGAAGCAAGCCGTCTATGACAGAAGATCCCCCCATGCCGGAAAGCATGCCCAGTACTTCCAGAAGCCCGATGAGAAGCATGATGCCAAGGGCTGTGGTAAAAATCAGGTTTTCACCGACTGTCAGAAGTTCCCACATCAGGTCTTATCCGTTTTCAGGGCGGCCAGTCTTTCGGAAATGGCGTTTTTCCGGGACAGTTCCTCCAGCTCCGCCAGTTTAGCCGCAGAAGCCGTCTGCATGCCCCGTCCGGGAAGTCCGGAGGCATTTTCAAGGATGCGGTCAAAAAGGGAGCCAGCCTTTTCAGCCTTGGTATCCAGGGATGCCTTTGCAGGAGCTTCCGAAAAGCCTTCTTTTTCCTGGCTTTTTTTAAAGGCTGTCATTTCTGCGCGCATTTCACGCTTTTTGGACTGCAGGGCCTGAATAAAACCTTCCAGTTCCTTTTCCTTTTCAAGGCATTCATTTATGGAAGCGGTAAGGACGGGAATAATCGTTTCAATATCCATCTGCTCGGCAATACCCGTTTCCGCAAGATCATCCCGGCTCAGGGAAACGGCAACCCGGATCTGTTCCGAAAGCCCGTCGTAGCGTTTTTTTTCTTCTCCCAGTCTTTTTTCGGCCATGTGCTTTTGGACCAGTAATCTGCCCAGTTCGGATCTGGCCTCTTCAATTACGGCATCCATTTCCCTTACGGCTTCGGCCATCAGGCTTTCCGGAGCACTGTTTTCAAAGGATGTGACAAGACTGTTCATGCTGGCACTGAGCAGGCGTGCCACCCTGCGACCTATACTTTCACGCATTTTTTCCTCCTGTTTTCATATAATATGTTGGGGAAGGGCATGGCAGGCTGGTAAAAAATACCAGTCAGACGGATTTGGAAAAGGACTGTTTTTTAAGTTTTTTGAACTTTCTGTCCACTGCGGAACAAACCGATTTTAGCATCTTCATCCCGTATATGTACCACAACCCAGTGGGTCATGAGAAAATCCAGATCTTTTTTAAGTTTATCAAGATCCTTTGCTTCCTTAAGAAGTCGGGTCATATCTTTTCTGATGCCTTCATGCATGGCTTTATGGTTGGTAAGCTCAGGATAATTCCATTCTTCCATCATCTGTTCTTCTGCAGCAAAATGAACTTCGATATAGTCAAATAGAGAGTGCAGTGTTGCTTTGAGTTCTGCAAAATTCTGTTTTGGATTCATGATGTTAAAAAGTTTGTTGGCCAGCTCAAAAAGCATGCGGTGCTGGGCATCAATTTCCGGATCTCCGATGGTATAGTCTGCTTGCCACTGAAACTGTTCGGGCACAGAAAACCTCCTTATTGGGCAGGATACTTTAATTAAGTCTGAGTCTGATGTGAGATTTTCAATAAAACAGATTGGTCTGTTACTAAAGGCTGTGAACAGAGGACTTATGCGTCGGTAACTTACTTTTAAAGTCCTGGGTACGAATCGTATTGCCGATGGGCGGAAAAACTATCGGAAAAATATACCAGACTCATGGTATGGGAAGCAATCTGAACTTTAAAATAAATCATATTTTTATGCTGTACCGATGCTTTTTTACTAAAAAAATATTGCAAAGGTTTTTCAGACCGTTATGATAGCCTTCCTGTCCGGAAGGCGGCTTTGATTCAATGTCCTTCTGGCAGATATATGGAACGGGGTCAAAGCATAGATTTTTTAAGGTGTTTATACAGGGGGAAGTATTGGAGACGGAAGCTTTATTTTTCTGGATGAATCGCAGTGAAATCGGCTTTTTCCGTTTTCTTCTGGAAGCCTATGAAGGTATGGGAGCCGTTACCACCCTTGACAGGGAACGGGGGCTGGTCATGGTCCGTGTGGCACCGGGCTGTCTTGCTCTGGTGGAAGAAGTTGCTGCAGCCCTTGGGGACGGAGCCTCCCTTGTTCCCCTCAGCAGGGCAGAAGTGGAAAAAATGGGTTTTTCAACACAACTCTGCCTTGGTTGATTATATAGCCAAAACTTGTTTTTATGACTGATATACATGTATTAAGCGAGAATATCGGGGAAAAGAATGAAGCTTCTTTATGTGTTTACCATCGGCTGCCAGATGAATTCCTCTGATGCCGATCTTTTTTACCGCCTGTTGTCTCCCATGGGGTATCTGCCCACAGACAATCCGGAAAGTGCAGACCTTGTAATTGTAAATACCTGTTCCATCCGGGCCAAGGCCGAAGACAAGGCTTTTAGTTTCATTGGCCGGCTTCAGGCCATTAAAGCTTCAAAACCCGGATTCCGCATCGGTGTGGCTGGCTGTGTGGCCCAGCAGGAAGGAGCAGGTATCCTCAGCCGTGTGCCCTATGTGGATTTCGTTTTTGGCACCCATGCCATATGGCGTCTTCCGGAAATTGTAGCTTCCGTTCTGGCCGGTTCCGGCAGAATTGTGGATGTTGATATGGCCGAAGAGCTTCCTGAAAGACCGGATTCCGGGGAAATGCGGGGCGGGATTTCTGATTTTGTAACCATTATGAGGGGATGCGACAACTTTTGTACCTATTGCGTTGTTCCCTATGTGCGGGGCCGGGAAATGAGCCGCAGGCCTGAAGCCATTGTGGACGAAGTAATAAAAAAAGTAGCTGCCGGGGCCAGAGAAATAACCCTTTTAGGTCAGAACGTGAACAGCTACGGAAAAAAAGAAGGCCTGCCGGATTTTCCGGAGCTTTTACGCATGGTGGCAGATATTGACGGGCTTCAGCGCCTTCGTTTTGCCACCTCCCATCCCAAAGATCTTTCCGATGAGCTGATCGATGCCTTTGCACAGATCCCCAAACTATGCTCCCATCTGCATCTGCCCGTGCAGTCCGGCTCTACAGCCGTTCTTTCCCGTATGAACAGAAAATATACAAGGGAACATTATCTGGAGCGTATAGCCCGTCTGCGGGATGTCTGTCCGGATATTGCCCTTGGCACGGATATCATTGTGGGCTTCCCAGGAGAAAGCAGAGAGGATTTTAACGAGACCCTTTCCCTTGTGGAAAGCATCCGTTATGATAGCGTCTTTGCCTTTGCTTATTCAGACAGGCCCAATGCAAAGGCTGCTGATTTCTCAGACAAGATTCCTGAAAAAGAAAAAAAGAGCCGTCTGTCTGCCCTGCTGACCCTTCAGGATGGCATTACCCGTGAAAAAAATGAAGCCTGTGTGGGAAGGATGGAAGAAATCCTTGTGGAGGGGAAAAGCCCTAGAAAGGTAGACCCTTCTGCCATCACTGACCCTGCGGCAGGGGAACGGGTGGCTGGAAGAACCGAGGGTAACCGCGTTGTTCATGCCGTACTGGCCGAAGGTGATGAAAATCCTGTGGGCCGTTGTATCCCTGTACGTATAGACCGTGCCCTGGGGCATTCCCTCTGGGGCAGTCAGATATAGCAGTATTTTTATACCCAAGGAGGACCACGGTGTTTCGTGTTGAAATAGTCAGTCTGTCTCTGGATCCGTCAATTCGTCAGCCTGTGCTGATTCTGAAAAAATACGACAGTGATCAGGCGGTGCCCCTTGTGATAGGTCATCTGGAAGCCGCAGGCATTGCCGCAGCCATCCGCAAGGAAAACCTTGAAAGCCCCATGACCCATGATCTTTTTGCATCCTTTATTCGTGAAACAGGTTACAGGATGATCCGGGCAGAGGTAACAAGCCTGAAAGAAGGTCGTTTTTCTGCAAAAATTTTTCTTGGTTCCGATGAAAGCGATGCCTTTTCCATGGATTCAAGGCCCAGTGATGCCATTTCTTTGGCCCTGCGTTTTGAAGCGCCGATATTCATGGCAGCCCGGCTCTTTGGTCAGGAACTGGTCGGGGAAACAACAGGAAAGGCTGAGATCATTAGCGAGGCTGCCGATACCTCTGAAGAGGGCAGAAGATGGTTAAAGATTCTTGAAAAAATGGACCCTGAGCATTTCGGCCATGCCTGAACGACGTACTTTCAGTTATTTCGTAGCAGTGTAAGGCACCTGCCTCATAAACAGGTTTCTTGGGAAATTAATTTATCTGGCCCTGTGCTTTTCCAGCAGGGCCTCCTTTATTTCGCGCCACCTTAAAGAGTAGATGGCAAGGAAACCGCTTTTACCTTTAAGGGGCCTTGGAGGCAAAGGCGTGCAGGGCAGACGGTCTTTGACCGCCTGATAGGTGCTCTCCCCCAGAAGAATATCCGCATAGTCCACTGGAATATCTTTTCCTGTATTTTTTTCTGCCACAAGCTCCTGATTGACTTCCTTGGTGGCACTTTCAAGCCTTGCAGCCACATTCACCGCATCACCGATGGCCGTGTAGCTGAACCGGAAGGAAGACCCAAGATTTCCCACCACCGCAGGTCCGGTATTGATACCTATCCCCATTTGAAGCGGCTCATGCTCCGGGTGTTCGGCATTGAATTTTTCAAGCTCCCTTAGCATGCATATGGCCGAAAGACAGGCATGGAAGGCGTGATCATCATCTTCCATGGGCGCATTGTAAATGGCCATGATGGCATCCCCTATATATTTATCCAGAGTGCCTCTGTAGGTGAAAACAGCATGGGTCATGGGTTCAAAATAGGCATTGAGCAGTTTAACCATGGATTCGGCATCCATGGTTTCTGAGCGGGCTGTAAAGCCCCTGAGATCAGTGAAGAGAAGGGTAAGTTCTCTGGCTTCTCCGCCAAGGCGGAGTTTTTCCGGATTACGGATCAGGCTTTCCACTACCTCAGGAGCCAGATAACTGGAAAAAGCGGAACGAAGGGCCTCGCTTCCGGCACGGCTTTCCATGAAAAGATGCACTTCCCCTGTAAGAATGGCCAGCATAAGCCAGAGTCCCGGATAAAAAATTTCCAGCCAGACTCCTCCGTAAAGGTATCCCCCCAGACCTGCTCCGTAAAGACCGCTAAACAGCAAAGTATAAAGGGACATTCTCTGCCATGGTATCTGCATGCGCAGGGATGGCCACCAGAGAAGGCAGAAGAGAAAAAGAACTCCTGCCATTTTCCATCCGTAAATTTCTGCGGGTATGGAGCCATCCTCAAGATTGGCCACAAAGGTGAGATGCATGAGGGGGCCGGGAAACTGTCCTACGGGTGTGGCCCTCAGATCGCTGACTCCGGCTTCGCTGACACCCACAATGACAATTTTATCCTTCAGGGTATCCGGGTCAAAATCATCTTCCATGAGGCGGGTAAAACCCATGGATGCATAGGAATCATGTCTGTAGAAATTTAAGCGTATGGAACCCCTTGCATCCGCAGGAATCTTTCTGTCTCCCATGAAAATGCCATTGTCTGTGAATACAAGATCTTCATGCAGAGCCATGCGGGCCATCTGTACACCAAGGTTGGGAATGGCAAGATCTCCTACCCAGAAGGCCAGAGGATAATGACGGAAACGCTGATCCGCATCGGGCAGGGTGTTGAGGGCGGCCAGCAGGGGAATGGATTCACGTATGGGTGAGACGGGGGCTTCCAGCCTGTCACTCTCCAGAAGGCTGGCCTTTCCAGCCTGCATAAGGGAAGAGTCCAGCAGATGATAATATACATCCTCGCCCAGAGAAGAGAGTCTAGGACCATTTAAAAAGATACCGCCTATGACGGGCAGCCCTGAGAGGGCTTCGGCCAGTGCCGCATCTTTTTTTGCTTCAGTGGGTTCAGCAAAGATAATATCCAGCCCGATGACCTTTGCCTTGGATAGTGAGGAAAAACCCTTTGCAAGAATATCCCTTGACCATGGCCACCTGCCAAATTCCTTAACGCTTTCGTGGTCAATATCAATGAAAACAAGGGAGGAAGAGGGCGTTTTTGTATTGAAGGTATAATAGGTATCGCTCAGGGCCGATGCCATGGCTGAAATGAGGGTAGGGGGGCGCAGGGAAATGGCCCATATGCATAAAGCAGCTAAAAACATTATTAAAATTGGATGGGAAAGGCTTTTTTTTCCCGCAAGACTTTTTATCTGTCGTATCAGGGCTGTTTTTTTCTGCATCGTTATCCCCACTTTTTTATTATCAAAGGATTATACAAATCTCTATACTCCAGAATCTGACCCCATGACAAGCGCATTGCCATAGCAAGGGCACTGATCCCCAATCTCTATCTCCTTTATGCTGGAGAACCTGCCTCATGGCTGGATTGTTCCTTGCCGTTTCAGGTGCTGGAACTTTTGAGGCGTTTTCAGAAGAAGAGCAGAGCAGAGACTGCAAAAGAACTTGTAATAATGGTCGGGCTATCCTATGAAAACGGGATACTTTTCCGGATTATGATGGAGATAAATTTTTTGTGTAGGTTCTTTCTCCCGGAAAGTAAAAAACGAGGGAAGAGGGGTAGACTGATGAATGCCACCCGTGATGCCTTGAAAACTGAGCTGATGCAGGCTTTGGGAGGCTCTTAGTGGAATCAAATCGCATTGAATACAAAAAAGAGCTGACTGATTCATTGGAAAAAGAAGTTGTCGCCTTTCTGAATTATCGTGACGGTGGTGTAATTTTTATCGGCATAGATGATAAGGGCACTGCTGTTGGCGTAGATAAAAGTGATCAGCTTCAGCTGATTATCAAAGACAGAATCAAAAACAATATCCAGCCTTCCGCCATGGGGCTTTTTGATGTGATTCTGGAAGTAAAAGAAGACAAAAAGCTTATCCGGATCATCGTTGCCGGAGGTATGGAAAAGCCCTATTATTTACGCAAATATGGTATGACAGAAAAAGGCTGTTTTATACGGATAGGCAGTTCAAGCGAACCCATGTCCCAAGAGATGATAGATTCTCTCTACAGCAGAAGAATCCGCAATACCATTGGAAAAATGGAATCAACCCGCCACAATCTTACCTTTGAACAGCTTAAAATCTATTATGAAACAAGGGGCTTGCACCTGAATACCTCCTTCATGAAAAATCTGGAACTGCTGACTCCCGAAGGAAAGCCCAATTATGCCGCTTATCTTTTAGCAGATGAAAACGGGGTTTCTGTTCAGGTTGCAAAATATGCGGACACTACACGGGTTGATCTTGTAGAAAATATTGATTTTGGCCGCTGTTCTCTGATTAAAGCCTATAAAAATGTTATGGACAGAATGAATGTCGAAAATACCATTTATACCAGAATTGGTGTTCCTTTGCGGGAAGAGCGCCCGATGATCAACCCCATTGCCCTGCGGGAAGCAGTGGTCAATGCCATTGTTCATAATGATTACTCCAATGGCAGTATCCCCAAATTTGAATTTTTTTCTGACAGGCTGGAAATCACCTCTGCCGGAGGATTACCCTATGGTCTTGAAATGGAAGATTTCTTTGCAGGCCATACAGCCCCCCGCAATAAGGAAATTATGCGGATATTCCGGGATCTTGAAATTGTCGAACATCTTGGCTCAGGAATTCCTCGTATTTTAGAAGCCTATGGTCGTGAGTGCTTTCAGATCAGCCGGAATTTCATGCGAGTGGTTTTTCCCTATGCTCAACCCTTGCCAAAAGAAAATGATTTGCAAAAAATAGCCGGGCAAACAGGGGAACAAGTAACCGAACAAGTAACCGAACAAGTAACCGAACAAGTAAAACGGCTGCTTGAAGCAATTGGGTGGCAGATAAAAGGAACTAAAGAACTGATGAGTGTTTTAAAATTAGCTCACCGACCAACTTTTCTATACGACTATTTACAACCTGCCCTTGAAGCCGGATTTATAGAAATGACTCAGCCCTCTTCCCCCAAAAGCCCGACTCAAAAATACCGCCTCACTGCAAAGGGCAAGGCCCTGCTGGGCAAGGGAGGTGACCATGCCTGACCAGCTTGAGCTTTTGCTAAAACACTTAGACCTACAGAAACATAGTTTTTTTGAAGGAAATCAAGATGAAAAAACTGCCCATAGGTATCCAGAGCTTTGAAAAAATCAGAAAAAATCCGGACGAATTCTACTATGTGGATAAAACCCCCTTTGTAGAAAAACTGCTGAATGAAGGCGGCGGCTTTTTTTTTCTTTCAAGACCCCGCAGATTTGGAAAAAGCCTCTTTCTGGATACCCTGCATCAGGCCTTTGCTGGCAGAAAGGACCTTTTCAAAGGCCTTTACCTTGAGCATAACTGGGACTGGGAGAATGCCAGCCCCGTTATCCATATCAGCTTTGGTTCCGGTGTCATCCGCAGCCTTGGGGAGCTTCAGGTCAAGATTGAATCCTTTCTCCTTGATATCCGCAATGAGCATGGGATTGACTATGAAAAAAAGTCCGTGGATGGTCGTTTCATGGAAGCCATTGTCAAAATTGCCCGGAAAACCGGTAAAAAGGTGGTGGTACTCATTGATGAGTACGACAAGCCCATTCTGGACCGCATTGATGATACGGAACTTGCCGTCAGCATTCGGGAGGAACTGAAAAACTTCTATTCCGTTCTCAAGGATGCGGATGCCCACCTGGAGTTTGTTTTGATAGCGGGCGTGAGCAAGTTCTCCAAGGTTTCCCATTTCAGCGGCCTTAATCACCTGCAGGACATTACCCTGAACGAAGCCTACGCCACCCTTTGCGGGTATACGGAAGGGGAGCTGTACAGTGTTTTTGAAGACAGGCTTCAGGGCCTTGACATGGATCTCATACGGCAGTGGTACAATGGCTATGCATGGTTAGGAGAAAAGGTTTACAATCCCTTTGCCATCCTCAATGCCCTCCAGAGCCGCCAGATACGCAACTACTGGTTTGAGACGGGTACTCCCACATTTTTAATCCAGATACTTAAAAAAAATAATTTCCGATCCTTTGAAATGGAGCAGGTTCAGGCCACAGGAACCATTCTGGACAGCTTTGACATTGAGCGCATCAGCCCGGAAGCCCTGCTTTTTCAGACGGGCTACCTTACCATTCGGGGAATGCGGCAGATCGGTGCGCTGACCCAGTACACCCTTGGATATCCCAACATGGAAGTAAAATCCGCCCTGAACGATTCTCTCCTTGCCTATTTCATTGACGACCTGCATCAGCGGGAATCCGCAAGAATGCCTTTGTATGAAAGCATTCTTAAGGGGGAACCGGATATTCTGCACAGGTATTTCCATGCCCTTTTAGCCGCCATTCCCCATGACTGGTACAGAAAAAATACCATGGAGGCCTGTGAAGGCCATTATGCCTCTGTTTTTTTATAGCTATTTTGCATCCATGGGAATTGATGTCACGCCAGAAGACAGAACAAACAGGGGCAGCATGGACTTAAGTCTGCGTACCGATGATAAGGTGTATATTATTGAGTTTAAAATGGCTTCACAGGAAAAAAGTGCCGCCGCCGCTCTGCAGCAGATCAAGGACAAGGGGTATCACGAAAAATACAGGGCCGATGGAAAAAAAATCTATCTGGTGGGTATGGTCTTTTCCGCAGAAGAACGAAATATTACAAATTTTTCATGGGAACTTCTTCCATGAGCAGGCGACCTTAAAAGCCCCTTGCCCGCATTTTTTCCCCCCTGATGTATTCCGTGGCAATTCCCTTTATCCATGGGGAGATTTTTTATCCTGCCGCAGTTTTCTGTTTAAAGTCTGCCTTGAAATGCCCAGCAGCTCCGCCGCACGGGTCTGATTGCCCTTTTCCCTGTGGAGGGCTTCAAGGATAAGGGACGCTTCTGCATCTGCCAGAGTAGGGAAGGGGTCTAGGGGAAGAAAGGCATGGTCATGGTTGAAATCATCGTCTTTTTTTGATTTTACTGTCAGGGTTTCCGGAAGATTAAAGTGATCAGGACAAAGGGGCCTGCCCCGGCTTTTGCCCACGGCATCGTGAACCAGCCCCTGAAATTCCCTTATGTTCCCGGGAAAATCATGCTTTTGCAGTACCTGAACAAGATTTTTTTCAATTTTTGGAAAAGGCAGATTCATATCCATGGCTGCCTGTCTGGAAAAATGCTCCAGCAGCAGCGGGATGTCTTCCGGCCTTTCCCTTAGAGGGGGCAGATGAATACTGTGGGGAGCAAGGCGGTAAAAGAGATCTTTACGAAAGCCCTTTCCCTCTTTCATGGTTTCAGGATGCCGGTTGGTGGCGGCAAGGATACGGGCGGAAGAGCGCCTTGGTTTATCAGCACCAACGGGAAGATAATCGCCTTCCTGAAGAAAGCGCAGAAGTTTCACCTGAGTCTGTGAAGGCATTTCTCCGATTTCATCCAGAAAGAGGGTGCCGTTTTTCGCCCGAGCCACAAGTCCCTCGCGTTTTTTTTCCGCATGGGTGAAAGCTCCCCGTTCATGGCCAAAAAGGGTGTCTGAAATCAGTGCCTCATCCAGTCCTGCAATATTGCAGCCCACAAACTCACCTGTTCGCCCGGAAAGCCTGTGCAAAACCTGTGCGATCAATTCTTTTCCCGTTCCTGTTTCTCCTGTGATGAGTACAGGCAGGGAAGAAGGTGCTACGGCTTCCATATAATGAAAGAGATTTTCCATGGCAGAACTGCGGGTGATGATGGGTGCAAAGAGTTCAGGATATTTTAGTTTTTCGCTTCTTCCACCCTGAAAACGGCGTGTCGTATCCGCCAGATCCCGGACTTCAAGGGCTTTTCTGACCCCCACCAAAAGCCTCTCCCTTTCAACAGGCTTGGTCATGAAATCAAAGGCACCCTTTTGCATACACCGGACGGCGGTTTCCACAAAATGGACTCCCGTCAGAATAAGGACAGGAATGTGGGGATACTCTTCATGAATACGGGGTAGAAGGGTCTCGCCATTGGTTCCCGGAAGGTTCAGATCCAGAAGAATACAGGCGACGCTGTTTTTTTCAAGGAAGGGAAGGACAGCGTCGCCCCTGTCCAGCAGATGGATATTTTCAAAACCAGCCTGCCGGAGAAGAATGCGGTAGGTGTTGCGGCTGTGGGCTTCATCTTCCACCACAAGGATATGGATTTTCTCCATGCTCATGACTGTTCCCCGTCGGAAAGCCCGAGGAGTCTGATGGCAGACTGTTCAAGATCCTTCATGGATACGGGTTTGGCCAGCACATCGGGGACATCCAGTTTTTCAAGTTCAGCAATGGCGGAAGCAGCTCCGTAGCCTGTAACAATAATGATTTTAAGATCTTTAAGGTCTGGTTCAGTCCTAACCCATTCACAGACTTCAACGCCATTCATGTCCGGCATGTTCAGATCCAGAACCAGAAGATCCGGCTTCAGGGAACCCAGCTTCAGGCAGGCGGCCATGCCCGAGTCCGCCTCATGCACATCAAAGAGGGCATTTTCCCTGAGCATGTCCGCAAGCAGGGTGCGGATACCCTTTTCATCATCCACCACAAGGATTTTTTTCCGCATGGCCGGTGGCTGGAGGGGAAGGCAGAGGGTGAAAACCGAGCCTTTTCCTTCTTCGCTGCTGATTTCCAAACGCCCGCCGTGTTCACGGATGATGCTTGCTGAAATGGAAAGTCCGAGGCCTGTACCGCCCTGATCCCTGCGGGTGGTGTAAAAGGGGTCCTGAACGTGGGGGAGAATATGCTCCGGTATACCCCTGCCTTCATCTTTAATTGCCACACGGATTTCCCTTGCAGCAGAATCATAGAGGGTATGGACCCGGATGGCCTGATCCCTGTCCGTCAGAGCCTGACAGGCATTCTGGATAAGGTTGATGATGACCTGTTCCAGTTTCTGGGGATTGCCCCGGATGGATGGAATGTTTTCTCCGTAGCGTACCCGGAAACGGGGGGCATTTTTACGGATCAGGGTACCCAGAAGGCTGATGCCCGTGCGTACAACCTCGTTTATATCTACTTTGCGGGAAAGATCAGGGCTGTCCTGACGGGCAAAGTTTTTCAGATCTTCCACGATATTGCGGATGCGGCGGCCGCCGTCACGGATACCTTCAAAAAGCTCCGGCAGATAATCCTTCATTTCCGAATAGGGAAGCCCCCCCAGATCAAATTCCCCTCTGCTTTCATAATATGCCTGAAGAATGGGGCGGGCGGACTCCCATGAATCTTCGATCAGGGGCAGGTTGAGCATGATAAAGTTGGTGGGATTGTTGATTTCGTGGGCTACGCCAGATACCAGAGTACCCAGAGCCACCATTTTAGCCGCCTGAATCAGTTGTTCCTGCTGGTTTTTGGCTCTGGTTTCGGCTTCTTTTTGGCTGGAGATGTCCCTTCCCAGCACAAAAAGTGCAGTGATCTGCATTTTTGCATCAAAAACCGGCCATATGGAAAGGGCCATGTGCATGGAGCCGTTCTGGGCTTCATAGTGCAGGGGTTTTCCTGTGGCCAGCACCGAAGCCAGATGTTTTTGCCTCTGAATACGCTGTGTTTCAGAGAGAAGATCCCAGAGGTTCTGTCCTTCGGCTTCTCTGTCTTCGGGGATATTATACCATCTGCGCATGGCCTGATTGATGCGCAGGATGCGGGCATCGGGCCGGATCAGCATCAGGGCATCGCTGATGGTATCCAGAAGTGCTGTGCTTACAAGGTCCGTGAAGTGCAGTCCTGCTTTCAGCCGCTTTCGCCTAATGCGTTCTTCTTCAAGCTTTTTTTTTGTTAGGGCAAGCTCTTCCCGCAGCTTTATAACATCTGCATCCGAAGGTGTGTTGGGGTTCATAGTTTTATCCGATTTTTATCAGAAGCTATTTTGTTTCAGGTAGAAAAGAAAGATCTGGCCACGGCGGATGATTGAACGGCAATGGGTTCCCTTCCATTTATTTTTTCATAGATAAGGGTCATCCCTTCTTTTTTGCTTTTGAAAGCCGTGCTTATTCCATAAATATTTTCGCTGCCTCCAAGGATGAGATGTCCATCGGAGTCCAGTATGCTGGCAAAGTGATTAAAAATACGCCGTTTGGTGGCTTCATCAAAATAAATCAGTACATTGCGGCATAAAATCAGATCAAAGAGACCCATATTTGGGAAACTGTCTATAAAATTGAGGGTCTGGAAACGGACAAGGTTGCGGATGGAGTCGCTGAGCTGCCATTTGTTTTCACTGATTTTTGAAAAATATTTATTTCTGCGTTCAGGAGAAAGTCCCCGGCTTATTTCAAGGTCTGAATAGATGCCTGCACGGGCTTTATCCAGAACCGGTGCCGAGATATCTGTGCCAATGATTTCAAAAGAATGGGAAGAAAGGGGCTGAGTTGCAGAGGAACAGAATTCATGGATGAGCATGGCAAGGCTGTAGGCTTCCTGGCCTGTGGAAGATCCCGCACTCCAGATACGAAACTTTGATTTGACACCGGCTTTTTTTTTAAGGGCCATTGCAGGCAGAAGGGAGTTGAAAAAAGTATCAAAGGGATGCTGATCCCTGAAAAAATAGGTTTCATTGGTGGTCATGGCATCGATGACGCGGTTTTTTAATAAAGGGTCTCTGCTGTTTCTGAGTTTCTGGAAAAAGGAAGGAAAATCCCTGCAACCTTCTTCCTTAACCATAGCGCTAAGGCGCTGCTGTACAAGATATTCCTTGCCAGTATGCAGATAAATGCCACAGGCTTCATGTATCCATGTACGAAGCTGGTCAAAGGCGTTCTGGGACAGTTCCATGTTTTTTTTAGACTCCGGAGCAGGATGTAAGATATTGATGAACGGCACGGGCCATGGTTTCAATGGGGAAAATGGCATCGGAAAGACCCGCTGCCACGACACTGCCCGGCATCCCCCAGACCACACTGCTTTTTTCATCTTGAACAAAAATTGTGGCTCCCGCACGTTTCAGGCTTGCAGCGCCCTGGGTTCCGTCCCGGCCCATACCCGTAAGAACCAGAGCCAGAGTCCTGTGTTCCCAGACTGCGGCAGCAGAACGGAACAGAATGTCCGCCGAAGGCCGGCAGCCCTTTTCCGCTGGTCCGTCATTCAGCACAATTTTAATTTTTGTTCCGGATTTTCTCACCAGCATATGCCGCCCGCCGGGGGCGATGTACACCTTTTCAGGCAGAACCTCCATCCCGTCTTCTGCTTCCACAACGCTGTGGCTGCACTGGGCATTGAGGCTTTCTGCAAGGGAGAGCGTGAAATCAGGGGGCATGTGCTGCACCACCAGAATTGGCAGGGAAGTATCCCTACAGAGTTTGGGCAGCAGGGCATGCAGGGCTTTTGGGCCACCTGTGGAAACACCGATGAGGATAACTTCTGTCTGGTTTTTTTTGTTTCTGGATGAATCCGGACAGGGCAGGCATTCAGGGGGAAGGGGAGAGGGGATGCCCCGCTTTATATAGGACCGGATTCTGGGAGCAACGGCATTTTTAAGCCGTTCCAGTGGAAGTTCACCTGCCACAGCCACGGGTTTGGGGATATAGGCAAAGGCTCCTGCAGCAAGGCTTTCTCTCCTGAGATCCTCCGCACTGCCCGCGTGTCCGCTGATGACAAGAACACCAGGTGCAGGGGCTTTAAGGCTGCGGATGGCTTTCAGGGTTGAAAGACCATCCATTTCCGGCATGTCCAGATCCAGAGTGATGATATCAACGGGGTTCTTTTCCAGAAACTCAAGGGCTTTTCTGCCGTTTCTCACGGAGCCCAGAACCTTGATGTCCTTTTCTTCGGAAAGGCTTAAGGCCAGAGCATTCCGGAAAATGCGAGAGTCATCCACAATAAGAACGGTTATGGGAGAAGACATGTACAGGCTCCATGGGAGTCAGGGAAGAAATGAAGTATCCTTTTGAAGAGTATAAGCGGGGAAGCTTTCAGGGTAAACAAAAAAAGCCGGGTTTTGTTCAGTAGCATTTTCTTTGAGTCACGGTCTTGTATCTTAGGGCGAAGGCCATGGGGCAGGCTCAAGGCCTGCCCCTGTCTACCTTTTTGATACTATTCTTGATAAAAAAATGTAATCGTTCAGCACAATTTTCCAAGGACAATACCTGTGAGACAGATGCACAGACACCCAAGCTATTTGCCCGTGACGCAATCTTATTCGGGAGCTTCTTGCCCTGTGCTGAAGCGGCAAAAACTCCCCGCCACAGGCAGGATGAACTATTTTATTACCATGGGAGGCTTGAGCACGCTGCCTTTGTGGCGGCTCAGACAGTTTGCCGCTTCTTTCGCACAGGCCTTCAAAGCTCTGATCCGAAACGATTGCAACGTCACTTGCAAATAGCCAGGGTGCCTTGCAATAGTACTAAGTTGCTGAAATTACAGCTTTGATATTTCTGAATAAAATGTGCTGAACAATTATAAAAAAATAAATCAATCTGTTTTAAAGCCTTCCATATGCCGCCGCAGTTCTCCTGCAAGTTTGCTGAGATCCACAGCGGAGGCATTCACCTGACTGGCCGCTGCACTGGACTGCTGGGCTGCGGCACTCACGCCCTGAATGTTGGCGGCGATGTCTCGGGCTGCCTGGGCTGCCTCACCGGCATTGCGGCTCATGTCATTGGCACCCTGAGCCACCTCGGCAATACCCGTTGCAATGTGCTGGATGCCTGCCGTGGCTTCGGCGATGTTGCTGGCAATGGTTTCTGCAATGCGGGTCTGATTCTTTACCGCTTCCGTGGTGTCATTGGTACGTTTTGTAATATCGGCAATGATACCAGAAACATCGGCAATGCCCCTGACGGCTTCTCCCGTGGTGTCCTGAACGCCCCGGATTCTGGCGGCTATGTTTTCCGCCGCATGGGCGCTCTGGCTGGCAAGGGCCTTGATTTCACTGGCAACAACGGCAAAGCCCCGTCCCGCATCTCCTGCACTGGCTGCCTCAATGGTGGCGTTAAGGGCCAGGAGGTTGGTCTGCTCCGCAATGCGCTTGATGACTTCCGTGACATCTCCGATTTCTTTGGCTGCATTACCTAAAAGATTCATGGTTTCCGTGGCAGAACCCGCAAGATCCATGGCTTTTTCTGCTATGGCCGTGTTGGTTTCAGCATTTTCGGCTATTTTATAAATCCCAGCACTGGATTCTTCCATGGAAAGGGTTACAGCCTTCATGTTGGTGCTCATCTGTTCTGCGGTGCTGGAAATACCCTGAATATTGACACTCATTTCCTCGGTGGCGGAAGCCATGGTGCTGATGTTGGTACTCATCTGTTCAGTGGCTCCTGCCACGTTGGTGGCCTGGGTGGTGACCTCTTCGGAGCCAGACGCCAGCTGATGGGAAACAGTGGAAAGCTCTTCGGACGCACCTGCAAGGGTATCGGCGTTGCCTTTCACATCCCGTACCACCGTGGCCAGTTGCTCCATGGAAGTGTCAACGGCATGGGCCAGCTGACCGATTTCATCCTTCTGGCTGATGCGGCTTTTGGATGTCATATCGCCCCTTGCAAGGGCTTCAGCGGTTTTTACAAGGCGCTGTACCGGTCTGCTGATGCTTTTTGATATGGTAAAGCCTGCGGCAATGGCAAAGGCAAGGCCAAGGAGGGTCACGATGGAAAGTCCCCATGTGGCTCTTTTTACGATACTCAGGGTGTTCTCCGACGCAATGTGGAACTGCTGCCATGCATTTTCCGAAGCCTGATTGCAGAGCTGAGCAAGAACATGACCGCGCCTCTGGAGCTCGGGCAGGGTTTCGTTTTCAAGGACAAGGCGGTTGTTGACCCAGATGGAAGCATTCTGGCGATACAGTTGCAGATTCGTCCGGATTTGGGCCAGAATTTCTCTGCTTTCTTCATCTGTGGCACTTTCTGCTGCCTGCTCCAGTTTTTTGCTGATGTCTGCATAGTGGGCCAGCCAGCGGTCCCGGTTGGTTTCATTGCGGTCCAGAATATAGGTTTTTTCCAGAATGCGCATATGGGCCACCTGACGGGTGAGACTTTCTATGAAATCATTATTTCTGAGGATCCTCTCCACGTCGCTGGTTTTGTGTAAAAGGAAGGTTTCCACATGGTTTGTAATGATATTCCCCTGATCCCGCAGAAGCCTTGCCAGATCGCCGCTTCTGGCCTGCGCAGGATTCTTACGGAAAGCTGACAACCATGCATCTGCCGTTTCCCTGTACCGGGCAGAGATCTGAATAAGACCTTCCAGTTCCTTTTTAAGCGCAGGATTTGATTCCTTTTCCGCCAGATTTTTTGCAATATCTGCCATGCGGCTGTTATGGCGGTCCATTTCCTTAAAGCTGTCTTCACTGTCAAAGAGGGCGCTGGCCGTGAGGGAAAGGCGCATCATGGCCATGAGGTATTTCATTTCATTGCCAAGGGCCATGGCTTCCATGGCTTCAGTCTGAAGTGCTTCATAGCGATGAAGGAGATTGACAAAGGTCTCAAGGGTGTTTTGGCCGGACTGGTCAAAAACCGCTTCATTACGCAGATTGTCCTGAATCTGCCTTTCACTTAAGTCGATGCTTTCGGAAAAGCTGTGGATGGCAGCCCTGCCCTTTTCATTGGCCTGACTGTTGGCTTGCGTATATTGCCTGTGGAGTTCCGCCAGCCTGTCCAGATGGGTATGGGACAGGGCAATCTGCCTGCGGCCTTCGCTAAGGTAATCAGCATTGCCGTTCATGATAAAGTTCTGCATGGCCACAATGGCGGCCAGAGTGGAGTTTTCAAGATCTGCGATTTCATTGGCCACGGGCAGGGTGTAGCTGCCAAGGCGTGTCATGTCACTGCCGATGTTGACCATGCCCCGTATGCTGGCACCTCCGAGAAGCAGAAGGGCCAGACAGACAATGCCAAAACCTATTCCCAGTTTTTTTGCAATTCCAAGATCTTTGAGTTTCACGCTGTGCTCCTTAGGGCTGCTTTACTGTTTTGTCATACGGTTTTAAGGACCGTGGGGGATTATTTAGATTTTCCGGTGCTGCCGGATATTTTATCTGAAGATAATGGTGACAGATGCTGCAGGATGCTTTGCGCAGAAAGCAGGGTCACCAGTTGCTTGCTGTTTTTAAGAATTCCAGTGGCCAGCTGACGCAGAACGCCGGTGGCGGAGGAACCTGCCTGACTGTCCATGGGCGCAATCAGGCTGTCCGGAGCCGGACAGACATCTCCTATGGCATCCACCATAACGCCAAAGGCCTCTCCAGCTCCGGGTTTGAAGAGCAGAATACGGGTATTTTCCTTCTCCGGAGTGGGGGAATGCCCAAGCAGCACCTTCAGGTCCACGATCAGATGAATCTGGCCCCGGATATTCACATATCCCCGCACAGTTTCCGGTGCATGGTGGATGGGGGTAAAACGGTTTCCGGCATGGACTTCCTTGACATCGAGAATATCCAGCCCGTAGTGTTCTCCTTCAATGATAAAGGTGCAGATCTGACGGTGATTTCCTGTGTTAAGGTTCATGCGCTTTTCCTTTGCAAAGAAGAATCATGCCCAAGCATGCTGCGGATACGCCTGCGCAGGGTTTCCCTGTCAATTTTCACTTCAAAGGCATCAAACCCGGCATTCAGGGTACGGGTGCGGTCCGCTTCCGTGGCAAGGGCCGTGAGGGCAATGGCCTTCATTCCCCTTATATCCGGGTCTTTTCGTACCTGCCGTATCAGTTCCCACCCGTCCATTTCCGGCATTTCAAGGTCACTGACCAGAAGATCAAAACTTTCTTCCTTAAGCTTTTTCAGGGCTTCCTTCCCATTGGCTGCAGTCTGAACATGGTAGCCATCCGAGGTCAGGTAATTACGCACAAGCTGGGTAAAAAAGACCGTGTCTTCGGCCATGAGAATTCGCTGCTGCTTTTTTTCCTGCGCCCTGATTCTGTCGCCGAACCATTCCGGCTCCGCCGTTTCAATGAGCTGGAAGGGGTCAAGAAAGAGGGAAAGCCTCTCCCGGATTACGGCGGCTCCCAGTATGCCTTTACCCGGAACGCTTTTGGTGGCCAGATCCAGGGGGATATCTACGATGTCCCTTATTTCCGAGAAAAGAATGCCAAAGGGTTTTTCAGAAAATTTGGGTAAGAGCAGATGATAGGTTTCACTTTCGGGACAGGCAGATACGGGCAGAAGATTATCAAGCCTGATAATCCGGGTGGGGGTTTCATCAAGGGTGATGAATTCCCTCTGGCCCATGCGTTCAATGTCCTTTGCCGCTATTTTTTCCACCCGCCTTACCAGTTGCAGGGCCATGGCAAACTGCTCGTGGGGGCCGGATGCGGTGAGAAGGACAGGCTGGGTACTGATACTTTTCTCAGGCCCATCTTCGCTGCCTGCCGCCAGAGGCACTCCCGTATGCCGGGCAATGCCGTCTATGTCGAGAATCAGGGCCACATCCCCGTCTCCCATGATGGTGGCACCGGAATAGATGGGGATGGATTTCAGGGCCGGATGCATGGGTTTGACAACAATTTCTTCCGTACCTATGACCTCGTCTACTTCAAGGCCGAAACGGTGGCTGCCCACCTTGACCACGGCAAAGGTAAGGCTGTTTTTTTCAGGTTTTCTGGGTGATCTGGCAATGTCAGCCTGTATTTTTTCCGTAAAGGGTTCCGGTCTTTTCAATACCTCTGCCATACGCACCATGGGCAGAAGGGTTTCCCTCAGGCGGCATACCTCATGGGAACCAACACAGGAAATCCGTTGTTTTATATCTTCATCATAGAGGCAGACCAGTTCATCCAGATTTACCTGCGGAATGGCAAAGCGCTCCCCATTGACCCGTACCGTGAGGCAGGGAATTATGGCAAGTGTCAGGGGCAGGGCGATGCGGAATTTTGATCCCTGACCCTGCACCGAAGAAAGCTGCAGAGAACCGCCCAGAGTTTCAATGGATGTTTTTACCACATCCATGCCAACGCCCCGGCCTGAAACCTCTGAAACCCTGTCTGCGGTGGAAAAACCAGAAAGCATGGTAAGCTGACAGATTTCATTGTCAGTCATCAGGGAAAGTTCCGATTCTTTTTTCAGGCCCAGATCCAGGGCTTTTTTACGGATTCTTTCCGTATCCATGCCCTTGCCGTCATCGCTGAGTACAAGGACAATCTGTCCGGCTTCATGGCGGGCCGTCACACGGATATGCCCGGTTTCGGGTTTTCCTGCAGCCATACGGTCTGCCGGAGATTCAATGCCATGGTCGCAGGCATTGCGGATGAGATGGGTCAGGGGATCGGCAAGGGCTTCAAGTATGGTTTTATCCAGCTCCACATCCTGCCCTTCCATTTCAAGCTCTATGTTTTTTTCAAGCTTCTGGGAAAGGTCCCTTACCATGCGGGGCAGTTTTGCAAAAACATTGCCTATGGGCTGCATGCGGGTGCGCATGATGGTCTGCTGCAGCTCCGTGGTTACTCCATCCAGTCTCTGGGCAAGATTTCCTGTATGATCCGCTGCCAGAAGATGCTGATTGCGGACCAGTACCAGTTCCCCTGCAAGGGTCATCAGTTCGTCCAGAATATCCAGACGTATGCGGATGCTGCCTCCTTTGTCGGAACTTTTATCTCCTGCAGATCTGCGGGTTCCGGTTTCATCCTTCTGAAGATTTTTCTGCGGCCTTTCCTTCGTTTTTTCAGATTCAGCAGCGGGTTCGGGAAGGGGTGGGCTAAAGAATATTTTCGGTTCAGCTATGGAATCCGTCTGCTCTTCCCGTTCAGCCTGTTCTGTCTGTCTTTCTTCTGGGCATAGGGAACAGGCCTGCTCTCGGGATACGGGCTGAATTGCATCATCGGCAAGCCCGCTGATCATGGGAACCAGATCTTCTTCAAGGATGGTGGCATAGAGAACCTGATAGCTTAAGGGGCCTTTGGGAAGGGACTGGCGCAGGTCAAAGGCATCGAGGGAAAGCTCCGCTTCCACAATTTCACCTGCGGAAAGAAGACCGGCTATGATTTCCATGGGCCGTTTTCCGTCCTTTTCCATGGCCGCAAGGTCATAGCGCAGCAGGTAGAGGTGCTGGGCTTTATCTATGCGGTTCAGGGTATAGGCGGAAACGGGAAAGGGAAGAAGATTTTCTCCCGTATGCAGCATGGCCTCGGTTTTTCTGTCCTTTTTCGCCTGATCCGGAAGACAGTCTTCAAGGAGGCTGTCCAGCCTTTTCTGTATGGCGGAAATGTCTACCTCATTGCTGTTATCCACGTCATCGAGCAGGGTCTGTACATGATCAACGCCCGCAAGCAGGGCATCGGCCAGAATGCTGTCCACAGAAATCTCTCCGGAACGCACCATGGAGAGCAGGGCTTCCATGGCATGGGTCAGGGAACCTATGGCACTGAGGCCCAGAAATCCGGCACTCCCTTTAATGGAATGCACGGCTCTGAAAAGCCCGTTGACAAGCTCAGCAGTATTTTCAATATCTCCGCCTTCCATGCCCAGAATATCTTCTTCCACCTTTGCAAGGTGCTCCCGGGCTTCCAGAACAAATTCATCGAGAATCGCTTTGTCGTTCAGCATGGGGAATCATCCTTATCTTCCTGATTCCGGACAATGGTGTACATCCGGTCCAGTCGGGTCATGCGGAAAAGGGTCTCAAGGCTGTCTGCCGCATTCTGTATTTCAAGGATACCCTTATCGCTGTTTTCCTTTAGAATGCGGGCAAAAGCTATCAGCAGGCTCAGCCCGATGGAATCAATGTCCGAGGTGTCTGAAAGATCAATGCAGAAATGGGAAACTCCCTGATCCAGTACTTTAAGGAGCAGGCGTCTTAAGGTTTCTGCGGAAGCTGCGGTAATGTCTCCGCCGGGTAAAATTACTGCGCATTCTCCTTCCATCCTGTGGGTGCAGAGACTGTATGTTGGTACGGACACCCAGGCGCGTATACAGGAGGGGTTCTGGGAAAAGCGGATTTCATCGGAAAAGGCATGGATCAGGGCAAAGCCCCGGCTGCGGTCCTGGGAAGGGTCTTCGGGCATGGTAAAGGAAAGGGTGGAGGCATCCACGCCCTTTCCCTCATCCTGCACCCGGATACAAAAGCGGTCCTGGCCCAGTGCTTCAAGGGTGCCTTCCACGGTGAGGGACCGGTCTTTGGCATTCCCGTGTTCCACGGCATTGATGAGCAGTTCACGGAGTACAATGATTATTTCCGAAAAACGGGTGGTTCCCTGTCTTTCCATGAACTCCTTGGCAAGGGCCACAAAACGGTCCACAAGGGCCATGTCCGAAGCTATGGAAAAATTAAGTTCGCTGCCGTTTTCCTGGATGGCAAACATGGCAGATCCTTTCTGAAGTGGTTAGATAATCTGCTGAGAAATTTTTATAAAATAAACGCTTTATACACGGTACTTTTTGAGGCAAGGTAATGAATATGCTCTTTTTCCCTTACCTTCCTTAATGACCTTAATGACTTTAATGACTTTAAAGTCCTTAAGGACAATACCCACGACCAGCCGGAGCAGGTAGGGCAGGCATAGGATCTGCACCTGCGAATGGATTGTGCAGCCCCTGTTTTGTAGGGGCACCCTTTACGGGTGCCCGCTGGCCAGCGCAATCTTTGGCCACGTAATTTCTCTGATTATAAAAAAACAATAGCTCCTACAGGCCTTACGGAATTTCAAGGGCCACCATAAGCATGTCATCGGAAGGTTTGCTGCGGCAGAAATCCATGATCTCCTTCCATATGGCAGAAAGGAAATCTTCAAGCCCCTTTTCCCGGTGTTTTACCGCAAGATCCATTATCCTTTTTTCTCCAAGGCTTTCCCGTCTGCCCGTAGGCCCGTCAATGCGTTTTGTCTGGGAAACTCCGTCTGTGAACATTAGAATCCGGCTTCCCGGGATAAGGGCATGGCTTGTTTCCGGAAATTCCGCATCCGGCCAGAGTCCGATGCTGTCTCCCGTGGCCTTCAGGGTGCTGGAGGTACCGGTTTTCAAGTCCAGAAGAATCGGGGAAGGGTGGGCTGCGTTGCAGATTGACATACGCTTTTCATCGAGGTTTACCCGAAGAAAAAGGGCTGTAATCATGCGGTCATTGCCGGAAGAGGCCAGATGGGTATTGAGGGCCTTGAAAAGACTTTCACCATTTCTTAAGGGATGATCCTCAAAAAAGGCTTTCAGCATAACGGTGTGGTAGGAAGCGCCCATGTCATGGCCGGCAACATCCGCAAGGAGGATGTCACATTGTGTGCCCGTTTCCCGGAAATCCAGAAAATCCCCCCCCATTTCCGCATAGGCATGCTGAAGAAAGCAGATTTTCAGGCTCTTAACAGGTCTTGGTGGCCGGGTAAGGGCGGCATGGGCCTGTCTTGCCGATGACATTTCCCGCTGCCTTGATTCAAGATCCAGACGCAAGCGTTCCATGTCCCGGTTTTGCAGGGTATCTCTGTTTTCCTCCTGCTTTGCAAGGATGCCTTCAATGCAGCTGTGCACTTCTTCGGGAGTAAAGGGTTTATCCAGATAATCCTGACATCCCCGCCGCATGAGACTTACCACCATTTCCTTATCGCCGTATCCGGTTATGGCAACGGTGGGTGTAAGAAGTCCTTCCCTTTTCATGGCATCCAGCAGCTCCAGCCCCGTAAGGCCGGGCATCTGCACGTCCGTGAGAAAAAGGTCCACAACAGGGCCTTCATCTGCGGCCTTTCGCAGAAAATTCAGGGCTGTAAGGCCGTCTTCCGCAAGGGAAACCCTGTATCCTGCCTTACGCAGAATCAGAGAAAGTCCCAGTCTTGTATGATTTTCGTCTTCTGCAATGAGAATGTGTGCAGCCATATCCGTCTCCTTCGGCAGAGACAGTTAGCAACTTGTGTGCCAGATTTGAAAGGGCCGTACAATGGGAGAGGGGAAACAGGGCAGGGCAGGACTTGTCTCAAAAAGTTACGATTATCAGGGGCTGGCTGTAACTTTTTGAGACAAAAGTACCAGGATGTTACAGTTGGGCCGGATTCTCTTGATCTGAAAGCACAAAGGCCTTTTGTTCATGAAACAATCCGAAACGTAATTATTCAGCACATTTTATCCTGAAAGATTGCGTCACGAACAAATGGTCCGGTTGTCTATACACCTGATTAAAGGTCTTCGATTTATCAAAGGAAAATTGTACTGAACAGTTACTCCGAAACTATTGCAATGTCACCCACAAAAGGCCTGCTTGCTTTATCATTATTGATTTCTTAAAAAGGCAGTTTGTTAAAAGAGCCTAAAACATGGCCTCCAGAAAAGCTTTTGCATCAAAGGGTTGCAGATCTTCCATGGATTCACCCACACCTATATAACGTATGGGAAGACCCATCTGTTTTTGAATGGAGACCACAATACCACCTCTGGCAGTGCCATCCAGCTTGGTCAGCACAAGGCCGGTTAGTCCTACGGCTTCATGGAAAATTTCAGCCTGTCTGAGGGCATTCTGTCCTGTGGTGGCATCCAGCACCAAAAGGGTTTCATGGGGGGCTCCGGGCATGCGTTTATCCAGAGTACGACGGATTTTTTTCAGCTCCTCCATGAGATTGACCTTGTTATGCAGACGGCCTGCCGTATCCACAAGCACAATGTCTGCTTTTCTGGCAATGGCTGCATCCAGGGCATCAAAGGCTACAGATGCCGGATCGGAATTTTCTTTATGCCGGATCAGGGTGGCACCGCTGCGTTCGGCCCACATTCCCAGCTGTTCACATGCGGCGGCCCGGAAGGTATCGCCAGCTGCAAGGATGACCTTTTTCCCCTGACGGGTATACAGGGCCGCCATCTTGCCTATGGTGGTGGTTTTACCCACACCATTTACTCCTGTTACCAGAATCACCTTCGGAGAAAAGCCCATGAAGCTTTCCTGTGTCTGACCCTGATTTTCTTCGTCCATCTCCCTTAAAATTTCTTCACGTATAAGGGCTTTCAGGTCTTCTCCGGATTGAATGCGGCCCCGGACTTCCCGGATACGTGCCACAATGGACATGGATGTTTCCACGCCGAGATCCGCAGTTATGAGCTTTTCTTCCAGTTCTTCCAGCAGGCTTTCATCAATCTTGCGGCCCAGAAGCAGATCATCCACATCCGTTGTTAAAAGGGCTCTGGTTTTGGAAAGACCTTTTTTGAGGCTTTTGAAAAAACTGCCCTGATCCTGTTCGCCCGTTTCCTGCTTTTTGGAAGAGGTTTCTGGATTTTCTTCTGTAGAAGCTACTTTATCAGACCGGATTTCCACTTCAGGTTCACCTGCTTCAGATTCAGGTGTTTCCTGCTCCATGGAATCCGGCATTTCCTTGGAGGGAATATGGGTTTCAGAATTCTTGGTTATTTTGGATTTTTTCTTGCCAAAAAGGGAAAAACTCATCTTCATCTGTCCTTATTAAAGAATCTGACTTAAGAAAAGGCGTGCTCTCTCATTCTGTGTGCTTTTGAAAAAGTGTTCCGGGGTTCCCACTTCAAGGATTTCGCCCAGATCCATGAAAATGACACGATCCGCAACCTCCCTTGCAAAACCCATTTCATGGGTGACAACCACCATGGTCATACCCTCTCTGGCAAGGGTTTTCATTACATCCAGCACTTCGCCCACCATTTCAGGGTCCAGAGCTGATGTGGGTTCATCAAAGAGCATGACTTTGGGATCCATGGCCAGTGCCCTTGCAATGGCAACACGCTGCTGCTGTCCGCCGGAAAGCTGTTCAGGATAAACATTTGCCTTGTCCCGGATACCCACCTTGTCCAGGAGCTTATAGGCCCTCTCAAGGGCTTCCTCCTTTGGGCGTTTCCGTACCGTTTCCTGGGCCAGACAGATATTTTCCATGACGGTTTTATGGGGAAAGAGGTTGAAGCTCTGGAAAACCATGCCCACTTCTTCCCGGACTTTGTTTATATTGGTGGCAGGATCAAGAATATCGACGCCGTCAATCATGATATGTCCTGAATCCGCCTTTTCCAACTGATTCAAACAGCGCAGAAAGGTACTTTTCCCGGAGCCTGAAGGTCCGATAACCACCAAAACTTCACCTTCGGTAATTTCACAGGAGACATCTTTCAGGGCATAAACCTTATGGGGTACATGGAAGGTTTTGAAAATATTTTTTACGGAAATCATAGGGTGTCCGTTTTTCCTTAAAGTATATGGTTAAGAGATTGTCGTTTTTTCAGACAAATATAAACAGCCAGTGAGATTAGCAGATCTCTGCCGGAAGTAGAAGAAACTTTTCACCGTTGGAATGGTGCCGTAAGTGCGGCCATTTTTCATGGCATTTTTTTATAAACTCGGATAATAATATTGAACTGGAAAATCACTGGCCTGATTGAATCCCAAAAACAGAAGAAGATCCTATGGAAAACAGAGAATATAAGGCTCTATTAGAACTGATTTCAAAGGCCTGCATATCTTCCCTCAGGGAAATGGCAGAAAAGAAAATATCCTTAAGCTCCGATGGTTTAAGGGATATGCTGCTCAGTCAGAATCTGCTGGCCTCGGAATCTTTTTTAAAAATTGTAGCTTCTGAAAAGGAAAGCCTTGAAGAACTGCAGGCCCGCTATGACCGTCTTCGTCAGCAAAAGGATACCCTGCTGAAGGACTACGGTGCATTGGAAGAAAAAACACAGGCAGCTGATCGTTTTTATCGCAGAACCCTCCTGCTTTTTGCAGAAATGCAGAAGAATGTCTGTTCTTCCGACTTAAATACTGCCAGTGATCGTTTCCGTAAGCTTGTTCGTGAAAATGCAGGAATCAGCATTCTTGAAAAGTCCTTTGCGGAACTTAAAGATACGGCGTTCCGGGCCGCAGGAAGCTGTGAAGATGAAGGCAAATCGAAAAAAGGAATTTTTGGCCGTTTTTTCAAAGACAGTGGCAAAGATACCAATCTTCTTTTTGAAACCTTAAGGGAATCCTTTCAGGAAATAACAAATAATCTTCGCCTGAATCTGGATACGGGTTCTGTAGAACGTATCCGAAAGATTAATGAAGATCTCAAGGATGCCGGAAGTCTCGATGACTTTCTTTTGATCAGAAGGGATATCATCGATATTGTGGCCGACTATGTGGCTGCCATGCACGATGAAAGGGAGGCCGCTGCTGCTGTCATCCGGGAAATTGCGGGTCGGCTTGAACAGATGGAAAAACTTGTGCTTTCCGCATTCATGGAACAGATGACAGCGGACGTAACATCCAACAGGGAGTTTTCCGCCACCCTTGCAGGACAGCTTGAAGTCCTTGATCAGAAAGCCAGTTTCTCAAAAACCCTTGAGGAACTTAAAGATGCCGTGGTATCTCGCCTCAATGTTATTCAGCAGGTGCTGACCCGAAAGCAGTCCGAGGATGAAAAACGTAAGGAAGAGGCGGATAACCGTTACAGAACCATGCAGCAGGGCCTTTTCAAAATGCGGGATGAAATGATCCGTGTGAATGAAAAATCTAAAATCCTTGAAGAGGAACTGCTTAGAGATCCCCTTACCGGAGCCTACAACAGAAGGGCCTACGACAGGCATGTGGCCGAGGAAATGGACCGCTTCAGACGTTATGGCAGCCTGTTTTCCCTTTTGATATTTGATGTGGACCGTTTTAAAAACGTCAATGATATTTATGGGCATTCCGTGGGGGATAAGTGTCTTAAGGCCATCATAGAAAAGGTGAAACCGGTTTTAAGGGGCAGTGATTTTCTGGCTCGTTTCGGGGGAGAGGAGTTTATCGTTCTTCTGCCGGAGACCGGCCCTGAGGGGGCAAGGGAAGCCGGGGAAAAAATCCGCATGGCCGTGGAAACCATCGCATTTTATCATAAAGAGGATAAGGTACAGATTACCGTCAGCGTGGGAGCCGGTACTGTCAGGGAAGAAGATGGCAGCTATGATGTCTTTTTTTCCAGAGTGGATAAGGCCCTTTATGAGGCAAAAAACAGCGGTCGCAACCGGGTGGTTCAGGCGGAAGTTTGATTTATTAACAGTAAATGTGCTTAATTTGACAGGTAATGGGAGGTTGTGTGGGAAGTATGGCACTGGAAAAATGGTCTGAAAACGGTTTTCTGGCGGATGCTGAAGAGATGATGAACAATAAAAGCCGTGAGCTTCAGGCCCGTCTGGCCTATTCTCCTTCTGTCTGTCCTGCACTGCAAGGGGCTTATACCCGCCTTGAAAGAGACGATACCGTTACCTTTGATCTTCACAGGGAGGCCCTGCTTCAGCTTCCGGGTATCGCAGAAAATCCTGTACAGCGTATTCTGCCAGTCAAGGTCATAGAGGCAGAAGATAAGGGCAGAAAAAAAAGAAGAATTGCCATTGTTTTTTCAGGAGGTCCGGCACCCGGAGGGCATAATGTCATTGCAGGACTTTTTGATGCGGCAAAGGAGGCTAATCCTGAAAGTGAAATTCTGGGTTTTCTCATGGGGCCGGAAGGCATCATAGAAGGCATGTATCAGCCCCTGAGCCGGGATCAGGTGGACAGTTATCGTAATCTCGGCGGTTTTTCCATGATCCGGACAGGAAGAACCAAGGTTGATACCAGAGAAAAAATCATCCTTTCCAGAAAAACCTGCAAAGAGCTGGGAATTGATGCCCTTGTGATTGTAGGGGGGGATGATTCCAACACCAATGCAGCCTTTCTTGCGGAAAATTTTCTGGAGGACGGTGTGCAGGTGATCGGCGTTCCTAAAACCATAGACGGTGATATTCAGGTTGCCGATGCCTCAGGTCAGACCCTTTGTGGTGTGAGTTTTGGTTTCCATACTGCGGCCCTTGCTTTTTCCAGAGACATTGCCAACCTCTGCACCGATGCGGCCAGTGATGTTAAATACTGGCACATCTGCAAGGTTATGGGCCGGGTTGCCAGTCACCTTGCCTTAGAAGTCGCTTTACAGACCCATCCCACCCTTACCCTTATCGGCGAAGAGCTGGCTGAGTATCTGGATGAAGAGCGTCTGGCTGCGGCGGAAAAAAAAGGAGAAAGGGATTATACGGCCTATGGTATGACCCTGCGGCATCTTTCCCGTATTGTATGCAATGCCATTGTGCAGAGGGCTGCGGCAGGAAAAAATTACGGAGTACTTGTGATCCCTGAAGGTCTTCTGGAGTTCATTAATGAAATTCAGGCTCTGATTATTAAGCTCTCCACATTGATCGCAGAGTATAACCGTACCCATGATACGGATTTCCATTCTGATCTTCCTGACCTTGATAAAAAAATGAATTTTCTGAGGCGTTTGGCCCGTGAAGCAGAGGAAAAAGCATGTATCTCAGTATGGAATCAGAGGGATCATGACTTTTTCAGTGATATTCCGGATTTTTTCAAGGAAGGGCTGCTTACGGAGCGGGATAGCCACGGTAATTTTCAGTTTTCACAAGTGGAAACGGATAAAATTATTGTGGGTCTTGTGAAGGATTACCTGAAAATTCTCAAGGAAAAGGGAATTTACAAGGTGGGTATTGACCGAAGCTGGTATGAAAATACCCTTCTCAGGGAAGGACTGCAACCGGAAACCTTCAAATCTGTATTGTTCCGTAATGGGGATATAAAAGAGGCCCCTCTCCTTTTTAAAGAGCATATCATTTCCGTGAAGACCCTGACCCTTGCTTTGGAAAAAGCAGGTCTCCTTCAGGATGGAAGCGTACCGCCTGCTATTTTAAAAGTTTTCCGTAAGTCTGAGCCTGATTTCCGCATGCAGCCCCATTTCTACGGTTACGATGGCAGGGGAAGTGATCCAACCCCCTTTGACTGCGACTATACCTATAATTTAGGGCGTACGGTTTTTGCCCTGATATCCGGGGGAGCCACTGGCCAGATGGCCGTTATCCGCAACCTTGAAAAGGATGTTTCCCAGTGGGAGCCCATGGGAATTCCCCTTGCCGCACTGATGCATCTGGAAGAACGCAAGGGAAAAATGATGCTGGTGATGGAGAAAAAACTGGTGGATGTGGAAAGCAAGGCCTTCAGGGCATTCAAGGCCATGGGAGAAGCCTGGCTTGCCGCAGGTCCCGGAGAAGACCCCTGTCGCAGGCCCGATCCCGTGTGGTTGGCTGGAGAAAAGGATAAACCCCTCACCCTCATGATCAATCATATCTAAAGGTATGTCATATATTTAAATTACGCTTCATTGTCAAAAAGGGCCGTGCTGAGGTAACGCTCGCCTGTGCTGGGCAGAATGGTTACCAGGGTTTTTCCATGAAATTCAGGTCTTTCACCAAGAGTCATGGCTGCAGAAACAGCCGCACCCGATGAAATACCGCAGAGAATCCCCCGTGTACGGGCCAGCATTCTTGCCATATCCATGGCTTGATTGTCTGTAACCTGAATTACTTCGTCCATAAGGCCTGTATCAAGAATTGCGGGTACAAAACCTGCACCAATTCCCTGGATTTTATGGGCACCGGCAGAACCTCCTGAAAGAACGGGGGAAGATGCCGGTTCCACTGCTATCACCTTGAAATCCGGATTGGTTTTTTTAAAATATCGGCCGATTCCGGTCAGGGTTCCCCCGGTTCCCACTCCGGCCACAAGGGCATGGATATGGCCTCCTGACGCCTTATCCATCTCCGGGGCCGTTGTTCTTTCATGGATGGCAGGATTTGCCGGATTGGAAAACTGATCAGGCATAAAAATATTCCGGTCTTTTGAAAGAACATCATGGGCTTTTTCAATTGCACCGGCCATGCCTGCCGCCGCCGGGGTCAGGATAAGTTCTGCACCGAGATAACGGAGCAGTTTTTTACGCTCAAGACTCATACTTTCGGGCATGGTTAGGGTGAGGCGATATCCCCTTGCTGCACAGATGGCCGCAAGGGCAATGCCCGTATTCCCGCTGGTGGGTTCAAGGATGGCAGAACCGGGGCCGATTTTACCTTCTTTTTCGGCAGCGCTTATCATGGATTCTGCTATGCGATCCTTGACACTGCCCAGAGGATTGAAAAATTCCAGCTTGGCAAGTATTCTTGTATTCTTTTTTTTCATGGAATCCGGTGTTATATCCACCATTGGAGTTTTGCCTATGGTGGCTGGAATATCCGGTAAAATACTCATCAAAGACTCCTTTTCAGCTTTCAATGGCATTTTTGATGGCTGATTCCAGGGTGGAAAAGCTGAACTGGAATCCTTCTTTTTCAAGCTTTTCAGGTACTCCTCGCTGGCTTGCCAGAAGGATTTCTCCGAAATCTCCAAGAAAAAGACGCAGGACAAAGGCCGGAACCCGGAAAAAATCCGGTCTGCGCAAGAGTTTTGCCAGGGTGCGGGAAAAGTCAGCATTGGTGACAGATTCAGGACCAACAAGATTGTAAACCCCAGAGGTTTCGGGATGGCTGACAAAAAAGTCCACGGCAGCAAGAATATCATCCACATGAATCCACGGCATCCATTGTTTTCCTGAACCCAGAGGGCCGCCAAGGGCCATTCGGTAGGCAGGTATCATTTTGGCAAGTGCTCCGCCTCTGTCACCCAGTACAATTCCCAGTCGCATGCATACTGTACGGATTCCTTTTTTTTCTGCAGCCAGAGCTGCACTTTCCCATTCCACACAGAGTCTTGCCAGAAAATCTTCGCCTGATTCATGGTCTTCACGGAGTATTTCATCTCCGCAGGAACCATAGTATCCTATGGCGGATGTGGAAATCAGGGTCTGATCTTTTTTACCGGACAGAGAGGAGACAAGGTTTTCTGTGGTCAGGATGCGTGAATTACGCATGGTTTCCATGGAAGCCTTAGTCCAGTAGTGGAAGATACTGCGACCGGCAAGATTGATGACAAGATCCGCATTTGCTGCTGTTTCCTGCCATGGGCCGGGAAGGGTGGTGTCAGCCTGAAAATAAGTGAGTTTTTCATGGTTAAGGTAAGGGTGTGCGGGGGCAAGGTCTACTGCTGAAACATTAAATCCTTTTTCAAGCAGGGAGGAAAGGATACGGGTGCCAACAAATCCTGCACCGCCTGTGATGAAAGCATGCATGGGCTTCTCCGTTAAATGGGTTTTTTTTGAAAAATGGACGATTCATAATTATACTGTCATGCAGCAGTGGATCATGCAACGGAATTTTCAGGGCTGGACTTTTTATCCTTTGACAACGGCCAGGGGCTGAAGTTTTACGAGGATCTTCACAAGATCTGCCTGTGCTTCCATGACCGTATCTATATCCTTGTAGGCACCGGGAGCTTCACCGAAGTCCTGTTTTCCCCGGAGATTTCCTTTTTTGATGGTGGGAAAATCTGCATGAACAACATCTTTCATGGAGGCTGCCACAGCAGCGGCATCCAGCTTTCTGCAAGCCTCGTTTCTTCCCATGATTCTGCCTGCTCCATGGGCGCATGAACAAAAGGATTCCGGGTTGCCAAGTCCTTCCACAATATAGGAGGGGCTGCCCATGGAACCGGGGATGATGCCCTTTTCTCCCTTCTGTGCAGAAGTTGCACCTTTGCGGTGTACCCAGACCCTGCAACCAAAATGGTTTTCTTCTGCGGCATAATTGTGGTGGATATTGATTTCCTGATGAAAATTACAGCCAAGGATATCCGCAAGAATATTTTTGACAATATCCATCATGCGTCTGCGGTTTTCCTTTGCAAAGTTAAGGGCAAAGTGCATATCCCTTATATAGGCCATTCCCCTTGCACTATCTGTATCGAAAAAAGCCAGGTCTTCCGATGGCAGATCAATGCCGTCTTTCCGGTTTTCCGCAAGGGCTTTCCTGTGATGGTACTCTGCTATGGTCTTTCCGAGATTGCGGGAACCCGAATGCAGCATGGCCCAGATTCTGTTTTCACTGTCCTTTTGAATTTCAATGAAGTGGTTGCCTCCACCAAGGGTGCCGAGGCTCATTCGTGCAATATTCAGGGTATCCTTTCCCATCCAGCCGGGTTTTCCGCTCAGGTTCTGAAGGAAGTTGTCAAAACCTTCCCAGATCTGATCCTGTTTGTGGCGGCTGAAGCCGGTGGGAATGTAGCGGGCAATGGCTTCTGTGATTTTATGCAGGGTTTTTCTTTCGGGCTTTCCCGTGAAATCAGACATGACAGCGCCCATTCCGCAGCCGATATCCACACCTACTGCATTGGGGATGATAGCATTTCTAAAGGCTGCAACCCCTCCGATGGGCATGCCGTATCCGGGGTGACAGTCTGGCATCAGTGCAATGTGATGGAATGCCCTGGGATGGCGGCAGAGATTTTCTGCCTGTTCCATGGCCAGTTCTTCTGGATCCTGACACCAGGAACGCAGAGGAATTCCGGATTGTTTTTTTGGCATGGCCAGTCTCCTTTATGATTTTACTTTCTTGCAGTGTGAATATCCTTGGCAAGTATTTCCGCAAGTTTTGCCCTGCGCATATGGTAAAGATCCTTGAGGGCCAGTGCCAGTGCCAGCCACATTCTTATTACATCCGTATTGGCAGTTTCAGGTATCAGGGGGAGTATGGTATCTTTCATTTCCATGATGGCTTCGGACCTGTATCTGTAATTGTAATGCTGCATGGTGGTCAGGGTCTGGAGAAAATCCCTTATCTGCTTATCCGTGCAGGGTGTGGTACTGTCCTGGGGCATGAAACCACAGGTTACCCGGGAGAGGATGCGATTCACCATTTCCCTGTCCAGCCAGGGCAGGCCGCGGTCATTGAAGCGCAGGGATTTAAGCCCCCATATGTTCCAGATGCGTTCCGGGACCATGCGACGGGAGGCTCTTTCCGTTGCCCATGCTATGATTTCAGGCTGTTTTGCCGCATCGGTGCAGAGGCGTTTTGGGTCAGGGATTTTTCCCACCCTTGCAAGGTCCAGCCGGTCCGAATCCCAGCAGGTCTGGACGGTGATGTTGCCTTCCGTTTTTCCTTTGGTATGGTCTCTGCAAGCCAATATAAGGAGTTCAAACTGTTCATCGTGCAGATCAATGAGTTCAGAGCGAAGACGCTTAGCCAGATTGGCACCCCTTAGGCCGTGGTTGAAGTCAAGCCCTTCGTTTCTGCGCTTTGCGTCATGAAAGAGGGCAAAATAACGTACAACATTTTCATCGGCACCATTGTATGAAGCCAGTTTCAAGCCATTTTCCATGACCCTTGCCCAGTGGGAAAGACCATGGGTCCCAAAGGGGTTGAGCCGATATTGTCTCAGGATTTTTGCAACGGTTTTTTCTTCATTCATTCCATTACCCCCGAAGAGTTCTTGAAGAAAGAACATTTCAACATTAAAGTACAGGGCCTGAATCAGGGATACGACAGTCTTTCCCTTGATACAGGCTAGCCTGAGCATATTTTCCGGACAAGCAAATTCTGACATACCGAAAACGGAGATAAGTGAAAACTAATGACAGCAAGGTATAAACCCTATGGAAAAATTAGTGATCTTGCGGATACGGAGTGGTTTCTTGCCCAGGATGCCGGAGACACTGAAGGGGCCCGGATACGCAATAAGCGCATTGCAGCTTTAATACCGCCGGAAAATGTGGATGCTGCCAGTCTTCATTTCTGGCTGAACGAACGCCGGAAGCAGGCTGGAAGGGACTCAGGCCGTATTCTGCCTGGAGATCGTGTGGTTTCTCTCATGAAGACAGGCATTGTCCTGCTGGGCCTGCTGGGTTTTCTCGCTGGTTTTTCAGTAGCAGCAGGCGTTTTACGCTATGATGGTCTTACTCCTGTAAATCTTTTCCACGCACTTTTCGTGCTGGTGGGACTGCCCCTCATCAGTCTTGTCCTTACCCTTCTGGTACTCTTGTTCCGTAATCGTAAAATGCCTCTGGCTTACAGGCTTTTTCTGTCTTGTTTCCGCAGTTTTTTTTTGCGTATGCAAAAAGGTGCTGAAAACAGAATGTCTTCTGAAATAAGAATTCTTCTTCAGGCCAGGGCAAAGAATCTGGATACTTTTTCAGGTCGATACCGGCTACTGATTTTCTCCTTTGTTTTTTTTGTTTTTCAGGTTTCGGGTTTTTTTCTTGTACTGGGTCTTCTGTCCGGTTTCCTTCTCAAGGTTGCAGCCAGTGATCTTGCCTTTGCCTGGCAGAGCACCCTTAATCCGGGGGCGGAAGTCATTCATGGACTGATGACCCTGCTGGCCATGCCCTGGAGCTGGTTTTTTCCACAGGCCGTTCCGGATACCTCGTATATTGAAGGTTCCCGCCTGATTTTAAAGGAAGGCATCGCCCATTTGGAAGCACGCCATCTGAGCTCATGGTGGTCTTTTTTGTCCATGGCACTTCTGGTTTACGGTTTTTTACCGAGGCTTTTTTTTCTTGTTTTTGCAAGGTGGCGCTTCCATAGGACAGTCATGGAAACGGAAATAAAAGATTCCCGTATACATGAGCTCTGTTTTTTTCTCAGGCAATCCATTGCTTCACCGGGGCAGAATAAAATTAAAAAAGAGCCTCTGATTTTTGATGAAAAAATGTCTTCAGCACCGGCAGTTCAGGAGGAAAAAGAAAGATTTCCCCGGATGCTGTGGGATTTATGGATCAATGATGAGATTCCTGAAAGCCTGCATGGAACAATCCTTGAAAACACAGGCGCTGTTATGGGTTCGCCTCCCAGAAGCATTCTTTGTATGGATACGGAAAATCTTCCGGAAAATGCGGAAGCATCCTGCAGCCGTGTACTGGCTCTGGAGGTTTTTATGCCGCCCGTAAAGGAAGATTTGCAGCTTTTAAAAAGCATGGCAGAAAAAAACACAAGCCCCTTATGGATCTGGCCCGTGGGCAGGCCTGACAGAAACGGTGGAGAGGCAAGCCCTGATGATATTCGTATATGGGATTTGAGGTTGAAAGCTCTCTCAGAGCCCCGCCCTTTGATGCATAAGGGGGTGAATAATGAAGCCTGATTCCCTGCAGCTGGAATTTGCCGTGGTGGGCCATCCCAACGAAGGAAAGTCATCGGTTGTGGCCACCCTTGTGGAAGATGACACCATACGCATCAGTCCATGGCCGGGGGAAACCCGTGAAAGCCGCGCCTACCCTGTGCGTTCCGGAGATACGGTCCGGCTTCTGTTTACGGATACTCCGGGTTTTCAGTCGCCTAAGCGAACCCTTCTCTGGATTCAGGAGCATGAAAAACAACATACGGGAAAGGAACTGGCCCAAGCCTTTCTTACCATGCATGGTAATGATCCTGATTTTGAGGATGAATGTCAGATTTTTTCAGCCCTTTCCAGGGGTGCCGGCATTCTCTATGTGGTGGATGCCGCCCGGCCAGTGCGTAAAAGCGATCTTGCGGAAATGGAGATCCTGCGGCTTGTGGGGCTTGCCCGCATGGCCATTATCAATCCCAAGGGAACTGCCGAGGCTCTGGAAGACTGGAAGACAGCCCTGCGTAAAACCTTTAATGCCGTCCATGTATTCAATGCCCTGACCGCCGGATTCAAGGAACGAATGCGGCTGCTTTCCGCCCTGCGTTCCATGGACCCGGATGTGGAGCCGGTACTGCAACCTGTGATCCGTGAGCTGGAGCAGGACTGGGAAAACAGGATTGGCCGGTCCGCCTGCCAGATTTCGGATCTCCTTTATTCCGTATCATCTTTTTCCCTTAAGGAGGAGGCTGCGGATGCAGGGAAGGTGGAAGACCTTTCCCGCAGGCTGGTTCTTCAGTGGCAGGAGTCCATTCGCAGACAGGAAGAGATATGCTGGGACAGCCTGAGGGATACCTTCCGCCACCGTTTTTTTGCCCCGTCTCCGGATATTCTGGCTCTGGTGGAAACGGATCTCCTTTCTAAGGAGGCCTTCCATATGTTCGGGCTTTCCAGGGTGCAGCTTGCGGCCCTAAGCGGTGGTGCCGGAGCCGCCGTGGCGGCAGGTGTGGATCTTGCCCTGGGCGGTGCTGCCCTGGGGCTGGTGACAGCCGCAGGAGGGCTGGCCGGTGCCACCTGGAGTTACCTTGGTACCCGCAGCGGTGATGCCCGCCGCATTGCGGGTATACGGGTCAGCGGCTTTGAAGTCTGCATAGGTCCTGTGCGGGATGCAAGGATTCCATGGATGGTTCTGGATCGCTGCCTTCTTCTTTTCCATACCCTTGTAACGAGGCCCCATGCCACCCGGGATGAGGAAAAAAGACCGGTGGAAAGGAGCCTTTTGCAGATTCTTAGCAGTGAGGAAAGAAAAAAACTGGCTGCCTTTTTTCAGGATGCCGGGAAAAATAAAGTTAAGGAAGAACAGCGCAGGGAAATGGATGAAAGCCTTGCTTCCCTGCTGACCCGTTTGTCTTCGGGACCTGATCAGAAGAAATAGCCCAGAATATAATTCCCTGCTGTCCATGCTATAACAAGGCAAAGCCCCCATTTGATCCAGCGCTCGGGAACAAATTTCTGGGTTCTGGCTCCAAGGTACATGCCGATGAAGCCGCCTATGCCAAAGAGAATACCGAGAAGCCAGTCCGGAGATATGGCCTGTTCAGGGTTCATCAGGGCAAGGATCTGGTAAAAGATAACACCGGCAACACTGGTTATGAAAGTACCCATGAGGGCTGCCCCTGCCACCGTATATACGGGCAGTCCAAAAACAGAAACAAAGAAGGGTGCAATGATGGCCCCGCCGCCGATGCCGTAAATTCCGCCTATGATTCCTACAATACCGCTTAAGGCCATTATGCCTGCAGCACCCACATGGTATTCCTTTTCCCGGAATATGAAGCGGACCTCAAAAAAACCGGAGGGCAGCACTTCCACTCGTCCGCTGCCCTGTGCGCCACCACCCGTTGAGGCCTGTTTTTTAGCAAGAAGGTCCCGGAGCATCCGTATGCCTATATAGAGAAGGACACAGCCGACAAAAAGTTTGAAGAGATCAGGATCCGGCATGTAATAAACCCGGATGATGGCACCTATGAACACACCGGGCAGGGTGCCGATGACGACAGCTTTGACCAGGGGCGGAATCAGGCGGCCTTCTTTATAGAACCGCCATACACCGCTGGGGATGGCCACAATGTTATAGAGCTGATTGGTGGCACTTACGGAAGGGCTGGTAAAGCCTAAAAAACTCATCTGAACGGGGAGAAGCAGAAAAGCTCCGGATATGCCACCCATGGAGCAGAAAAAAGCCAGCACGAAGCCGATTACTATGGGAAAGAAGGGATTGAGGCTGAGTTCTGATACGGGAAAAAAGATTTCCATTTTTTTATACCTTTCCTGATTCAGGGGTGAGAGGTTTCTTATATGATATCAGAAACAATTATTAGCAAAAACAATGCCTGAATTTAAAGATCTGTAAATTTTAAAAAATATGTAATTGTTCAGCACAATTTATTCCGAAATTTCAACGCTGTAATTGTAGTAGCTTCGTACGATTGCAAGGCACCCTGGCTATTTGCAAGTGACGTTGCAATCGTTTCGGATCAGAGCTTTGCAGGCCTGTGCGAAAGAAGCGGCAAACTGTCTGAGCCGCCACAAAGGCAGCGTGTTCAAGCCTGCTATGGTAATAAAAAAGCTCATCCTGCCTGTGGCGGGGAGTTTTTGCCGCTTCCGCACAGGCCAAGAAGCTCTACGAATAAGATTGCGTCACGGGCAAATCGCTTGGGTGCCTGTGCATCTATTATCTGGCAGGTATGGAACTTGGAAAATTGTGCTGAACACTTTTATTTTCTCTCGCTCTGTAAAACTCCCTGCACAGGGCAGGTGTCATATGTTTTTTCAAGGTGTACGTCCGCCTTGCACCATTCCTGTCACCTTTGTCAGTATCAGGAAGGCTTTGTCTTATTTTAAGGGATTGACGGGCAGGGTTTTGACCATGAAAACAGGCTGAGGTTCCATACTTATCTCATGGTGGGTAATTCCCCGCAGGATATCCGGATAGTCTTTCCGGCGCTGGTGGATCAGGTTCAGGACAAAGGATGTGAGGGCATTCTGCTGGGAAGGTGGCAGAATTGCGGGAAGTGCTTTTCGGATACGTTCTGTGCAGGCTTCATCTTCAAGGGATTCCATGGAAAGGTTCCATCCAAACACCATGAGTTCTGCAAGGGGGGCTGTCAGATCATTATCTCTGCTGCACAGAGCAAGCATGGGACCTGCCATTTCTGTGAGAGCCTTGGCTACGGCTTCATCATTGCTGCCTCTGTATCGGGAGACCTTAATTTTTGCCATATCTTTTTCCTTAAATATATCTATCGTTTCTGATCATTAAAAAATCTAATCTGTGATAACATTCAAAAAAAATCATCCAATTCAGTCTGAAAATTGATTTGTGCTTGACACTGGCGTTCGGCTGTGAAATAATCAAACTCAAGATGAACGGTGTTTATTTGGGTATCTTTTGTACTCTTTGCTTTTATCTTTTATACACCACCATCCTACTCCCAACTTCCTCCCAATACACAGGCTGCATCCCATCCCCAGGGTGCAGCCTGTGTGTTTTGTCCTTTTTTTAAAATATCAGTCCTGATTCAGAAGTTCCTGATTGAATCGTTTTTCATCAAAGGAACACCCCAGATAATTCACTATAATTTTCAAATCCTTGTGGGCATTATCAAGGCAGACCGTCCCTCCTGGAGAAGGTGTCATGTTGAAGGTGATACCTTCGCCCGTATCAATTTTTGCTTCACCCAGCAGCAGTTCCTTGTTTTTTTTGTCAATGAGCTGGGGCCTGAGACCTCCGAATCCCTTTGCAAAGGTAAGATCTTCAAGTCTTACCGACGGGATGATTTTTTTCACGTCTTTTAGAAAAAGCCGCCTGTTGATATAGGGGATTTCAAACAAAAAGTTTTTAAGGATGTAGTTACGAATATCTTTGACACTGTAAAGGCTCAGCATGACTTTGATAACGGCAATGTCAAGGCGCAAAACTTTAAAAAAATCAAAGATTGTTTTGGGGTTGTAGCGCTCCAGCATGGGAAGAAGCAAAGCCGTGGGCCCGATGCGGGTCATGCCCTTTGCTGTGAAATCAGGATCACCGTGGATGGCGGCAAAGGGAAGTTTGTCATTTTGAACCGTATAGACTTTTCCGTTAAGATATTCAGGAATGAAGTAGTAGGAGCCTCCCACGGGCAGGCAGCTGAATTCGTGCCCATATCCCATGTTCTGGGCAAAAAGAAGGGAGTGGCCGCCCGCAGAAACCACTATAAATTTTGCCTCCAGAATACCACGGCTGGTTTTAACCTTGAAAATATTGTCTTTTTTCTGAATGGAGAGGACCTCTTCACTTAGGCGTACCTCCACATTTTTCCCTGCCTCTTTTTTAGCATTGTCCACAAAAGAGTGGGCCATGGTATAGTAATCCACAGCCGTGTACTGATTTTCAACGCCAATGGCAACAATTTCTTCTTTTCTGTCCTTTACAAGGGCTGGTTCAATGCGGGCAATGTCATCGGCTTCCCAAAGACGCATGTCCGGAAAGTGTGGGCTGAAAATTTCAAATCTTTTTCTGAGCAGGGCGCATTCATCAGGCCCAACGCCCAGAACCATTTTCGGATATTTTGCCATCAGACTATTAATGTTTTTCTGGGCCTTGGCATAATGGATCAGCATGTGGGCCGCTTTGTTGACCTTGATGGCCTTTTCCAGGGAATAGTTGGTCTCTATGTCTCCGCAGTGCAGTGTCTGGGAGTTGTTGCTTGCTGCGGAGTTGACCTGGGAAAGGTCACTGTATTTTTCAACCAGGGCAATATTTTTCAGATCCGTATACCTTGCCAGCTCATAGAGCAGAGAGCTTCCGGATATGCCTCCTCCGATGATCAGAACATCATATAATCCTGTTGTCATGTTTTTTTCCTTTTGTCTGTTGTTCCCATAAATGCCACTGAGATTGTCTATGTACCTGATTAATTATGATGAACTGTTATATTTTTTCACCTGTCCTGACTGCTGGATTCAGTCTTCATGGAAAGTGAAATTCTTTTTCTAAGGATATCCACATCCATAACCCTCACCGACACCTTCTGACCGACCTTCATAACTTCGTGGGGATCTTTGACGAAGCGATCTGCCATCTGGCTTATGTGTACAAGACCGTCCTGATGCACTCCTAGATCTACAAAACATCCGAAATTGGTGACATTGGTAACAATTCCCGGAAGCTTCATGTCTTTTTGCAGATCCTCCATGGAGTGGACATCCCCAAAGGAGAAAACAGAAAAACCCTGTCTTGGATCCCGGCCCGGTTTTTCCAGTTCGTTAAGAATATCCTGAAGGGTGAAAAGTCCCACATCCTCAGAAATATAGTTTTCCAGATGGATTTTTGAACGCAGGTCTCCAGAGCGCATAAGATCACCGATACCCGACCCGAGATCTTTTGCCATCCGCATAACAAGGCCGTAGCGTTCCGGATGCACAGCACTGGCATCCAGAGGATTGCTGCTCTCGGGAACCCGCAGAAAACCCGCAGCCTGCTCAAAGGTTTTTAGGCCCAAGCGCGGAACTTTTAAAAGGGATTTTCTGTCCGCAAAGGGTCCGTTTTCCGCCCTGTACTGCACCACGGCCTTTGCCAGCTTCGGGCCGAGGCCTGCCACATAGGAAAGCAGTGGGGCACTGGCAGTATTAAGGCTTACGCCCACACGGTTCACGCAGGAAGATACCACGGCGTCGAGGCGCTGGCGCAGAAGATTCTGATCTACATCATGCTGGTACTGGCCCACACCAATGGCTTTGGCATCAATTTTTACAAGTTCGGAAAGGGGATCCATGAGCCTGCGGCCTATGGATACGCTTCCCCTGACCGTAAGATCCTTATCCGGGAACTCTTCCCTTGCAATTTCCGAAGCCGAATAAATGGAAGCCCCTGCTTCGTTAACCATGATGACGGGAATGGCAAGCTTAAGATCCCGGAAGAATTTTTCCGTCTCACGGCCAGCTGTGCCGTTTCCAATGGCAATGGCGGAAACCGGGAAGGCAGCCAGCAATCCTTTAATGATATTTCCGGCTTCGTCTTCCCTGTCATGGGGGTGGATGAGGGTATCTTTTACAAGGTTTCCGCTGGCATCCAGCACAGTTACTTTGCAGCCGGTCCGGAATCCTGGATCTACTGCCAAAACGGGTCTGGCGCCTAAGGGAGGGGCCATGAGCAGGGCTTCCAGATTGGTGGCAAAAACATCTATGGCTTCAGTATCGGACTTTTCCTTGAGGTTTTGCCGCAATTCAGTTTCAAGGCTGGGACAGAGGAGACGTTTCCAGGCATCTTCGGCGGCCTTTCTCACTTCACCTGAGGCCTTATTGTTTTTGCGGATGACTTCAGGAAGTATCAGGGTTATGGCTTCATCACCATCGGGCCTGAGGGTGAGGCGGAGAAATCCTTCCCGTTCACCCCGGAACATGGCAAGAATCCGGTGGCCTCCGGCCCGTGCTGCCACTTCTTCATGGTCAAAATAATCCCTGAAGGTAGTGCCTTCCTTTTCCTTTCCTTTGATCACCGTACTTCTGATTATGGCTTTTTTAGAGAAAAGCACCCTCAGCTTTGCACGGATGGCAGCATCTTCATTGATAATTTCAGCAATAATATCCCTTGCTCCTGAAAGGGCAGTTTCAGCGTCCGCAACATCTTTGCTAATATATCGGGCAGCTTCTTCCATAGGGTTCAGTCCCTCCGGCTGAGACCAGATGCTAAGTGCCAGTGGTTCCAGCCCTTTTTCCTTTGCCATGGATGCGCGGGTCCGGCGTTTGGGACGGAAGGGAAGATAAAGATCCTCAAGGCCTGCCATGGTTTCTGCCTGCTGTATGGCATTGATGAGTTTTTTATCTTCAATATTCTGTTCCTTAAGGGAATTAAGAATACTTTCCTTGCGGGTTTCAAGTTTTTTATGGGTTTCCAGAGCTTCACAGATATGGCTGATCTGTACTTCGTCCAGCCCCCCGGTTTTTTCTTTTCTGTAGCGTGCCATAAAGGGAATCGTTGCCCCTTCGGCAAGCAGTTCTTCTATGACAAAAACCTGATTTATTCGGATGCCGATGATTTCTGCAATGCTTTTTTGAATGATTTTCATTTTTTCCCCGAAAAAGAGGTCCGCATGGCTTTCCATGTTTGGCGGGAATTTACGCTATACCCATTGGGATTGCAAGCTTCACTGCTATGGTCTGGATGATGCGTTTCCGGTGGGATATAAAGTGTGTCCGATGGAAAGAATGATTTTTTTAAGAAGCAATTTTTAGTGAAAATCAGAGATAAATTGAGCAAATTAGAGAAAAAATTATTTTAATGACCTTTTTGTGGCTTTTAGCAAGACTGGCTTGACATATGTTCAATTAAAGCTTAAAATTTTAAGTTGAATATATGAACAGGGTCGAAAAAAAGGATGGGTTCAAAGGTTTGACTGCTAACATGAACCATAAATCGGTGCGTAATATTATGATGTCTGAAGCAGGTCCTTTTTTTTGGTCTGTATCTTTGAGGTGGCGAGCTGCAATTTCATATTTTCCGGTTCTTTCGGGAAAACAGGGGGAGGCGGCTCGTCCCTGGTTTCAAGAATCGGAAAGGAGGATGGTCTATGAAAACATCCAGCACCAGACCCCGCTATCGTCCATATACACCGGACAATTTTCACACCCTTCCCCAGCTCGATAAAATTTCCCCGAAACGTATTGAAGATATGAAGCTTACCTTCCGGGCTCTGCCCTTTAGGGTGAGCAATTATGTGGTTGAAGAGCTCATTGACTGGGATCGTATTCCGGAAGATCCTGTTTTTCAGCTGACTTTTCCCCAGCCTGAAATGATTCCCCGTCTGGATTTTTGCCGTCTGCGAAGTTTTGTCCGTTCAGGTAATGAATCCGCAGCCTCGGATATTGTCCGCAGGATTCATCGGGATATGAATCCCCACCCCGCCGGTCAGATGGATCTGAATGTGCCACTTATGGGGAATGAAGTGTTGACGGGAATGCAGCATAAATATGGTGAAACTGTTCTGTTTTTTCCAACCCAGGGACAGACCTGCCACAGTTACTGTACCTATTGCTTCCGTTGGCCCCAGTTTGTGGGGCTGGACACGGCTTTTCGTTTTGCCTGCAGCGATGAAACCCTTCTTCCCCGGTATATCGCTGAACACCCTGAAGTAACGGATGTGCTGTTTACCGGGGGGGACCCCTTGGTCATGCATGCAAAGCTTTTGAGAAAATATCTGTCGCCGCTTCTGGAGAAAAAACCGGGGAATCTGAACAGCATACGCTTTGGCACTAAAAGCCTTGCTTACTGGCCTTACCGTTTCACCGAAGATAAGGATGCAGATGATATTATACGTCTTTTTGAAGAAATCATTGAGGCTGGATATCATCTTTCCGTCATGGCCCACTTTAGTCATGACAGGGAGCTTTCCACACCTGCTGTGGAAAGGGCCATGGCCAGAATCCGTTCCACCGGCGCCCAGATTCGGTGTCAGGCTCCCCTGATCAGGCATGTCAACGATGATCCCGGTGTATGGTCTGCCATGTGGAAGCGTCAGGTGGCTCTGGGGGCTGTGCCCTATTATATGTTTATGGAGCGGGATACCGGGCCGAGGGGATACTTCAATGTGCCCCTTGTGGAAGCCCACAGGATTTTCACGGAAGCTTACCGGAATGTGTCGGGTCTCTGCCGCACGGTCCGGGGACCTTCCATGTCGGCGGGCCCGGGGAAAATTCTGATGGATGGAGTGGCTGAAGTGGGCGGAGAGCAGGTAATGATTTTAAAATTCATACAGGCCCGTAATCCGGACTGGGTGAATAGGATTTTCTTTGCCGCCCATGATCCCAAGGCCCACTGGATAGATGATCTGAAACCGGCCTTTGGAAAACAGCAGTTTTTCTATGAGGCAGAATATATCCGGATACAGGAGGAAATCAGACGAAGGCGGGAAGGTTTTGCTGCTGCCTGAGTTCAGTTTTGCAATATAAGCAACCCGAAAGCCCCCTTTACCATAGAGTAAAGGGGGCTTTTAAATACATGAAAAACGATTTTTGTTTCAGGCCTTTTCCAGTGCCATAAAACGTTCCACCTGGGGATGAATACAGTGGTAAATATCTTCATCTGATCCGTATACATCGACAACATCTTTGTTTTTGATCAGATCCTCTATGACAAAGGCCGTGAGATAAAGGGAGACCACATTGGGGTTGGCAACGACCTGACGATAGGGAGCAACTTTAAAATCCAGATCAAAGTCTTCCATCTTGCCCAGCTTTTCGAGCCCCTTGGCAATATGAGCCTGGAGTCCGTTTTTATTCGTGGTTTCAATGATCTCATTTTCCACAAGTTTCATGGAAACGGTATTGCTCAGCATATCGGCATGGTTGCGAACCATATGCAAGGCCTGCCCCCGCTCCCGTTCTTTGGAGGATTCTATCCTGGAGAGGATTTTTGATTCACGGTTACTCGGGCGGAAAACCTTTGCCATTGAATGACCTCTGCGGCTTATGGTGTCAATGTAAACAGGGCACCTGAATTATCCTGAACACGCCCTGCGTCAGTAATTCTGTATCATAGGGAAAGCCTTGTTCCGAAGCAAGAAAAACCTTTGTTTTTTTCAGCACCAGGCCTCAATTTGTATCTGGACGGCTTCATTTTTTCCCCAGCCTTTTCGGATACGGAAAAGGATGGTGTCCAGATGATGGGGGAAAAAGGCTTCTTTGCCTGCACCAAAGACCACCGCAGTAACCCTGCGGACTTTTATACATGTGGCCTGCCGGAGAAGAAGCCGACGGTGCTTTCCATCGCTTCCCATGATTGTGCTTCCCATGACTTCCAGATGGCGGGCCACAAAGAGTGGAGCCGGATTTTCCATGCCAAAGGGACCTAAGGCCTGTATTTCTTCCAGCAGTTCATGAGAAAGATCATCCAGGGTGATCAGGGCATCGGCAATGAAGGCTGGGGGCTGACCGATAATATCCCTGTGGCTGGTCATCAGAGACCAGAATTCTTTCTGAAACGGGAGGATATTTTTTGCCTGAATCCTGAACCCCGCTGCCATGGTGTGTCCTCCGAACTGTTCCAGCAGAGAACGGCAATGGCTTAAGCTTTTATAAAGATCAATGCCAGGAATGCTGCGGCCGGAAGCCTGACCACTTTCCCCACGGGTAGCGATGAGTATAGCGGGTCTGTGGTGACGCCGAACAAGCCTTGAGGCCACAATACCGATGACTCCGGGAGACCAGTCCTCACTATGGAGAATCAGGGCCGGCTGTTGGGAAAGAGCGTTATTTTCTTTAAGGCTGTTTTCTATGGGCAGAAGAATACGGTTTTCTTCATCCTGACGGGTTCCGTTGAGCCTGTCCAGTTCCATGGCCAGTGGCATGGCTTCTTCCACAGAGCCAGCACAGAGCAGGTGGGCGGCAATTTCCGGATGGGCCATGCGGCCTGCGGCATTGATTCTTGGAGCCAGACGGAAGGCAATGGCCTCGCTGTCCAGATTCTCACAAGAGATACCTGCAACCCGGCACAGGGCCTGAATACCGGGCCTTGGATTTTTACGTATGGCATTTATTCCTGCATGAACCAGAATGCGGTTGATGCCCGATAGCGGGACAAGATCCGCAACAGTTCCGATGGCCACCAGATCCGTTTCCTGAAGCAGGGGAGGTTCAGGAAAGTCTTCTTTCCAGAAACCGGCTTCCCTCAGTTTTTTCCGGATGGCCATAACAAGGTAAAAGGCCACCCCCACACCGGCCAGCTCCCTGAGGCCGGATTTGCAGTCAAGGCGCTGGGGGTTTACAACGGCAGAGGCAGAAGGCAGATTATCCCCTGGTCTGTGATGATCCGTAATGATCACATCCATTCCGTTTTTTCCAGCCTCAAGGACTGCATCATGGCTGGATATGCCGCAGTCCACTGTAATGATCAGGCGGATGCCTGAGCGGGCAAAATCCGGAATATGGGAGCTTTTCAGGCCGTAGCCTTCCTTTTCCCTGTGGGGCAGATGAAACCGTACTTCGGGTGTGGCCCTCAGAAGAAATCCATAGACCAGCGCTGTGGATGTGACACCATCGGCATCGTAATCTCCGAAAATCATGATGGGTTCCCGGTTCAAAATGGCCAGGACTATCCTTGCTGAAGCTTTGGTAAGGTCGGTAATGGTATCAGGATGGGGCAGGTTTTTTACGGAAGGGTGGAGAAAATTCCTTAAGGCCGTGATGCGGGTAAGGCCTCTTGCCGCCATTACTGCTGCTGTCGCAGGCAGGCAGCCTGTGGCATGGACAATACGATTACAGGCTTCTTCCGGAGCCTGTCTGAGGTGCCAGAGCAGGGGGGGGCGGCTGTCGGTTCTGTTTTTTTGTGGATATGGGGGAATATTTTGCATCATCAGACTTTTGATCTGTCGTAGGAAGCCACTTTACGTGCAAGCTCTGCCCATCTCAGCCCCTGAAGCTCTTTGGCTGCATCATGCTGGAGACCTTTTTTCAGTATTTTTCTCCGGTCTCCGGCCTTGGTGACACCATAAAAAGGCAGCATATGGAAAAAGGCCTCATCCATATATTCCCGGATGGGGATAAGAACGTCTTTTTTTCTTGTAAAAAAGGCATCCTCTCCTTCGGCACAGGGAGTTGTAAAAACATTGAAATGCCGACATGCAAGGGGCCGCATGGGATGAATGGCACAGATACCTTTCACAAGAAAAACACAAGGGTCACCCGGGGTGTGCTTCTCAAGGCATGCGGCAAGATCGCTTCGCATGGGTTCTTCAAGTTTTTCAGTTACATACCAGGTTATTCCCACCAGTTCAATGGGATATACGGGAATGGATCTGTGGGTTATACAGCAGGCTGCACATCCCTTGGCACAGGCAAGTTTTCTTCCTTTTTTTTCTTCCCTTCGAATGGCCGCATTAACGCCCTGATCTGCAATATGATAGGCATCCAGAAGCATGGGTAGCCAGGTGTGTTTATTTTCTGATTCAGGAAAAGAAAGACGCTTAATGTGATGGGCAAGGGGCAGGGAGATATTTTTTTTTGCCATGGAAGATCCTTAAGATAAGATGTCCGGACGGGAAAGCAGGATCTCACGGCTACTTTCCATGGCCGGTGTATCATGTGATAATCGGGGGCTGGTGAAAGGAATCAGCGGTCGTTTTCCAGATAAAGATCCCTCAGAAGGCGCTTGAGGATGATGCGCTCCTCATGGGAAAAGGGAGCCAGAATTTCCTGGGATACCTTTTCTCTGTCCGTATGGAGCATTTTCTGATGATCCATGGCCATTTGACTAAGGGATACGCGTATGACACGGCGGTCTTCCGTGTCACCGGTTTTATGAATCCAGCCAGCCTCGGAAAGTCGTTCCAGCACGCCTGAAACTGTTGCATTATCCAGAAGAAGACGTTTGCCGATTTCTCCTGCGGTCAGGGTTGATTCATTGTAAAGGGCCTCAAGGACCAGTCCCTGAACAGGGGTGAGTCCATAGGGTTTAAGATAGCGTTTAAGAACGCCCTGTGCCTTCTGGTTGGCTTTAGCCAGAAGAAAGACAATGAAATTTTGATAGCTTGGCATATTATTTCCCGGCGGTTCCGCCGGATATCCGGCTGATAAGGGTGGTGGAGAAGGGGATGGCAGAGTTCCTTTTTTACTGAGCAGACTTTTAGGAAGAACAGCACCGTATGTCAAGCCGGAGATTGTTTTTCCTTCATTTTCATTGAAGCTGGGATTATTTTGATGACCTGCCCGCAGTACTGGATTTTTGTACTCCGGCCACGGACAGGCCAATAAAATTAAAATCTGTATTTAAGCCCTAAATGCCAGGTGAAATAGTCAATTTCATCCAGCCCGTCGTGGCCGCCCACATAGCCTGCTGCTCCTTCAAGGATCCAGTGTTCACTGATGCTGCGCTCAAGGCCCATGCCCAGTTTGCCACAGGCCCGGGTGCGGTTGCTTACATAGCCGGGCAGCTTTTCTTCGCCACCTTTATAATTCACTGTTACATCCATGAGGCCCACACCCAGCCCCAGATAGGCACGGGTGACTTCGCCAAAGGGGGGATAGTATTTGAACATGAGGATGTAAGTGTTTACATCCAGACTGTCTCTGGAAAAGGGATTGTCCACATCAAATTTACGCATGTGGTCAAACTGAAATTCCGTTGCCAGGGCATCCATCCAGCGGTACCCTATGTTTACATGGGCTGCAAATGAATTGTCCTGATCTGGATCTATGTTAAAGTTTTCCACGGCATAACCAATGGCAGCACCAATAGTAAAGGGTTTTTCCACGGAAGCAGCCGATGCGGAAAAAACCAGTGCGAGGCTGCAAATGACAGTAAAGGTGAAACTTAGAATCCGGTTGCGCATAGAGTACCTCCTCAGGAAAGAGAGTGAAAAAGATATGCCCCTTTTTGAGCGTTCGGGGCGAATTGGTTCATGCTGAGTGTTTCTGCAAGCTTGATACCATGTGAATATATAATCACATTTCGAATGCAAATCCATTTTTTATTATGATGAATCGGTTTTAAAAGTTTCAAGATTCTGATTTTATATTGTTTTTTTCTGTCTTGAACTTAAAAAAAAATGAATTGTGCAATCTTTAACAATTATATGATGAAAGACAGGTGTGTATTCTGTCCGTAATGCTGCATTTATTTAAAACATGGTGTCAGCTTTATTATCACTTTCTGGTTTTGTACATGAATGCAGCCGTTTTTTCTTTATTTCAAAATATACAAAGTGCTATAGATGAAATCCTTGTTTTAATGCATAAATTATGAAGCATTGGATTTAGGCCTGTTGTCCAGTGCAAGGTTTCATGGGAACAGGTGTCAGTCTGTGGGGCAGCTTTTTTAAAGCATTGAACTTTAAAAAATTACCGGAGGGGATTTTTCATGAAAAAGTGTTTTCTGATATGGGTTTTTATCACCCTTGTCATGTTTTTTCCATCAGCAGTATCTGCTGATGGGTTCAGTATTGCACGTCTGATTATTACTGAGGGCATTGAAAACAGGGAACCTGTAGGCAACACATCATTGGTTCCTACAGGTACATCCAGGGTTTTCTGCTTTCTTGAAGCAAGGGATATTCCCGAAGATACAACGGTAACGGTCATATGGATTTATGGTGGTGTAGAAATGCATATAACAGAACTTGCTCTTTCGGCAGGACCGCGCTGGCGGACTTGGGCAGAGAAAGCGGTCCATGGTCTTCAGGGCTACTGGACTGTGGGCATCCGTGATGAATCGGGAAATCTTATCGGCGTGACCTCATTCATGGTAGAATGATTGGAATGATTCAGAGGATTTCATTAATATCAGGGCAAATAGCCTGGGTGTCTGTGCATCTGTCTGGCTTGTATAGATTTTTTCCATAACAATATTCTTTTTCATTGATATTAGCGATTTGAACAAAGACCTTTTCTATACTAATTTTACAGTCTTAAAGTCTGTTCTATTAGAAAGGGTCTGATATTCATGATAAAAATGTCTTATCTGTTTGAAAAGGGGACGGGTACTCTGAATGAGGATGCGATTTTTTTTAATGGTTCATCCTTTGGTGTTTTTGACGGTGCCACCAGCCTGATTCAAAATACCTGTGACAGGGGACTGACAGGTGGATTTCTAGCAGCTCATACGGCAAAGGACGTCTTTTCAAACAGCAGGGATTGTCTGATCCTGCTTGCGGAGCAGGCCAACAGGGCAATTTACAGAAAAATGCTGGAACATGAAGTGGATACATCGGATAAATCAGCCCTGTGGAGTACTGCAGCTGCGGTGGTCAGGATTCATGGCAGAAAGCTCCACTGGGTTCAGATCGGTGACAGCCTGATTCTGCTCATCCACAAAGATGGTTCCTTCAGTATCCCCGTCACAGACTTTGACCATGATACAGAAACCCTTGCCATGTGGAAAAAAATATCGGATACAAGCCCTGAGTCCATCATGGATGCACTGGGCCATCAGATTCGCAGGGTCCGCAGCCGGATGAATGTTTCTTACGGTGTTTTTAATGGTGAAAAGAGCTATGCATCCTTTCTCAGATGCGGCGTTGAGGATTTAAAGGACATAGACCATGTGCTTTTATTCACCGACGGTCTTTTCATTCCTTCGGAAAACCCTTTTGAAAATCGTTTTGATACCATGGTAAGGCTTTATCAGGAGGGCGGACTGTCTGCCGTGAGGAAATATGTGAGAACACTTGAAGAGAGCGACCCTGAGTGCAGAAGGTATCCCAGATTTAAAACCCATGATGACATTGCAGCCCTTGCTTTGAACATTGGGAATGATGAGTCTGAAAAGATCCCATGCCTGTCGCATTCTGACGTTGAAAGGAAAAAAGGTCTGTTTTTTGCAGCTTGTAACCGGTCTGAAAATTCCCATCGAAGAAAATTCTCCGGAAGAGATTCTGAATGCTCTACGGCAGAAACTTACTCTGGACGATGTCCATATTCTTAAAGTTCTTAGCAGAACTCTGGATATTTCGGATCCGGAACAGTTTTACTGCAAAATGATCTTTGCGCTTGAAGTCCCCGATAATTTCAGCAATCCTGAAAAATTTCCAGTTTATACAGAAGCCAATTCTCCCTTTAAAAAAAAGATTAAAATCAGCCAGAATCCCCTTGTGGTGGGATTGGGTCCGGCAGGTATGTTTGCGGCACTGGAACTTCTTGATCATGGAATTAAACCTATTATTTTTGAACGTGGAAAAAGAATAGAGGAGCGGTCTCTGGATGTCCGGCGTTTTATTGAAGAACGCAGACTGAATCCGGAATCCAATATTCAGTTCGGGGAAGGCGGTGCAGGATCATATTCCGATGGCAAGCTCTTTTCCCGGCGCAACCGTAACACAGGATATGTGAGCCGGGTGCTGGATACTTTCATTCGCTTCGGTGCCCCCCCTGAAATTGCCTATATGGACAAGCCCCATCTTGGAACAGATGTTCTTTGCCGGATTGTGGCCAATATCAGAAAGTATATTCTGGAAATGGGCGGTGAAATCCATTTTTCCTCAAAAATGACGGATATACTGTTTTCAGAAGGCAAAATATCGGGTATCCGGATCAATGGAAACAAGGAGTATTTCTCAGATACGCTCTTTCTTGCCATGGGCCACTCTTCACGGGATACTTTTGAGATCCTGTGCGAGAGGGGTGTTGCCATGGAGCCCCGTTCCATAACCATGGGTGTGAGAATCGAGCATAGTGCAGAAACCATCAATCTTATGCGCTATGGGAGAAAGTATAAGGATTATAAAGGTCTGGGAGCCGCCACCTATTCACTTAATTATACGGATAGGGCCATTAAGAGAGGGGTCTATACCTTCTGTATGTGTCCCGGTGGTGAGGTGGTGAATGCTTCGTCCGAAGAAGGAGGGCTTGTACTCAATGGCATGAGCTATGCTGCACGCTCTTCTCCTTTTTCCAATGCTGCCCTTGTGGTCTCCTGCCATCTAAGTGATTACCCGGGGAAAGGGCCACTGGCTGGCCTTACTCTTCAAAGGGAGATAGAAGAAAAAGCTTTCCGGGCTGGCGGATCGGACTGGAAGGCAGCAGCACAGACTCTGAAGGATTTTTCAGAGAAAAAAACGGGGGGAAATCTGCCTGAAAATTCATTTAAGATGGGTGTTCAGGCAGGGGATATGCATGATATCTTTCCATCTTTTATCCTTGACCAGCTCCATGCAGCCTTTGAACAATGGAAGAAAGAGCAGCCCCTTTTTGTCTCGGAAGAGGCCATACTGATGGCTGCGGAGACACGGACCTCTTCGCCTGTACGGGTTTTGCGCAAAGAAAATTTTGAATCCATTAATGTCTGTGGACTTTTTCCCATTGGTGAGGGTTCAGGTCATACGGGCGGTATTACAAGTTCTGCTGCGGATGCCATACATGCTGTGGAAGCCTATGCAGCAGATAAAGGGCAGCTTCCCCGGCGCGGATAAAGGCTGTTTCAAGGTCCCAGTCTTCGCTTTTTCTGGAACCCACGGGATTACTGATGCCCCTGATCTCAAGTATGGGAATGCCGTAGATGGCTGCTGTATGAAAGGCTGCTGCACCTTCCATGTTTTCCACAAGGCCGCCGGTGCTTCTGGCTATGGAATTGGCTGTTTTTTCGCTTGTCGTTACCGTACTCACCGTTATAAAGGGACCATATGGGGGGATGCGACCTTCTTTTTTTTCGATAATATCCAGAGCCGCATGGAGAAGGGATGTATCCGTATTATAAAAACCCGGTATATGAGGGCTGTTTTCCATGAGGGGAAAGGGCAGGGGAGAAGGGATCAAAGATTTTGACTCAAGGCCTGTGTGCAGATCCCTTTCAGAAGCTGCAATGACAATATCCCCCATGGAAAGACAACTTTCAGGGTACATGCCGCCGCAACCTGTCTGAAGAATCCATTCCGGTTTTAAGGCAGCCAGTATTATCCCAAGCTTTGCCGCCGTATTGAAAACACCCGGACCGGAAACAAGAACATACACCTTTTTTTCCCCTGCTAGTCCCCGGATAAGGGGAATACCGGACAAAAGGATGTCCTCGGTCTGATTCAGTCCGGCTATTACAGGGGCTGCTTCCCTGTCCACGGCTGTAAGTACAAGAAGTGGTTTCACCTGCTGCTTCCCATTCCTTTTTCAAGAATGTCGATGAAATGAGGAATACTGCTTTCCAGATTCTGTCCATCAAAAAAACCGTTACCAAGATAGGGCAGTACGGAGGCCAGAAGAAAACGATCCAACAATGCTTCCAGGAGAAAGAGGGCTTCCTGTATGGGAAGACTGTCCCGGATTTCGCCTCTGGCTGCGGCTTTTTCCAGAAGTTCTTTCAAAAAAACTTTCCCTTCATCCCGGATACGGGTTAAAAGAAAATCCCTGCAGGGTATATCAGGTGTACTTAGAAGTTGGGTGTAGAGCCTGTAAATCAGGGGGTAGGTTCGGGTAAACGCAAGACCTGTATGCATAATCTGTGCAAGTCGTGTGAAAATATCCGTTCTCGCCGGATTGTCCCTCACCTTCCGGAGTTCTTCCTTGACCTTTTCAAGGCTGTGGGCAAAAACCGCAGCAAAAAGGCCTTCCTTATCACCAAAGTACTGAAATACAGATCCCTTGGCAATTCCTGCCTTTTCCACCATACAGTTGATGCTGGCAGCACGATAGCCTTTTTCCGCAAACTCCATGAGGGCAGCCTGCATGATTCTCTCTTTTTTTTCTTCTGGAAGGCGGTTAAAGGTAGTTTTTGCTATCACATCAGGTCTTCTTTGTCCGTTAGTATTGCCATCATGGCATCCAGTGCCAGAAGATATCCCCTTATTCCCAGTCCCACAATCTGTCCTGTGGCTATATCCGAGATATAGGATTGGCTGCGGAAAGCCTCTCTTTTGTGAATGTTGGAAATATGCACCTCAATCAGGGGGAGATCATGCAGAAGCAGGGCATCACGGATCGCCACGCTGGTATGGGTAAAGGCCGCAGGGTTGATGATGATGCCATGGATCTGACCCAAGGCCTCCTGAACGCGGTCCACAAGGGCGCCTTCATGGTTGGACTGAAAGGTTGAGAGAGAGAAACCGGCTGCGCATGCTTTTTTTTCCAGAGCTGTATTAATGTCCCTGAGGCTCAGTTTTCCATAGATCTGAGGTTCCCTTTTCCCCAGCATATTGAGGTTGGGACCATGGAGTACAAGGATGTGCTTTGGCATCACAGCCCCCTGTCCGGGTCCCGCTGGAGGATACGGTGAAATTCTTTGATGGTTTTTCCGTAATCATCTGTTTGAAAAATAGCAGAACCTGCCACCATTACATCGGCCCCTGCCATGGCAACCTGTTTCAGGGTTTCCGGATTGATTCCTCCATCCACCTGCAGATGTATGGGCCGCCCACTGCGGACAATGCGTTCCCGGATACGGGCAATTTTATCAAGGCATTGGGGGATGAATTTTTGCCCCCCGAATCCCGGATTCACGGTCATGACCAGAATAAAGTCTATATCGTCCATAACATAATCCAGCATTTCCGGCGGGGTTCCCGGATTCAGGGCCACACCTGGTTTTGCTCCGAGGCTGCGGATGAGCTGAATACTGCGGTGCAGGTGAGGACAGGTTTCCGCATGTACGGAAACAAGATCTGCCCCTGCCTTTACAAAGGAGGGGATGATGGCATCTGGCTCAACAATCATGAGATGCACGTCCAGGGGAAGGCTCGTACATTTTCTTGCGGCTTCCACAATAATGGGGCCATAGCTGATATTGGGCACAAAACGGCCGTCCATGACATCGATATGAATCCAGTCTGCACCAGCAGATTCCACAGTACGGATTTCCTCACCCAGCCGGGTAAAGTCCGCGGAGAGAATGGATGGAGCTATGAGGTGTTTCATGGCATTGAACTTTCATCGGGGCTTGGGGTTGCATGGTCAGTGTACGGATACAAAAAAGGAGCAGGCAGCAGTGGCAAGCCATAGCGCCCGCCTTCATAGAGGACATCTGCCCTGAACCGGAAGGGGTCAAGGGTGGCTTCGTAAACGGGAAAGCCGTTTTCTTCTATACGGACATGGGCTTCCGAAGTACCGGGGATAAGCAGCCTGACTTCGCTGTTACCTTCAAAGACATCATCCACAAAATCAAAGGTCATCCCCCAGGCCGTCATGCTGCCCCGGATATGGGAGCGGATCAGGGTATGGGGGAGTCGGTAGCGCACAAGACGCATGCCGGAAACTATGCCTTCAGCTTCTCTGCCCTGTTCCGGTTTTCGGTTCATAAATACGCTGACACCTTCATGGGCCCTAAGCAGGCTGCCGGGGACAGGATTCTGATCCATGACACGGTTTAAAGGCATATCAGGCAGATGCACACCTTTGATTCTTTTTACATGGAGCTGGCGTTTTTTGAGTATATCCAGCATTTCGTCTGCATTCATACCTCCAAGATCCGGCATGCGTATAAGTACAGGACGTTTGCCAGAACTGAGAAGCAGATGCACCGCTGTCCCTGTTTTTGCAGGAAAGCCTGCCTTCGGGTCCGATGCAACTACATGGCCTGCCGGGATACTTTCATGGTAAATAAAGGACAGATACCCTGCCTGAAAATTTCTGTTTTCAAGCAGGCGTATAACTTCTTCCCGCCGAAGTCCACGGGCATCTGGAATTTCAAATTTCTGCAGACCCCTTGAAAGGAAAACCCGGACTTCCCGCCCGGCTTTTAAGGCATGGCCCGGCAGAGGTTCCTGACGGATCACATGATTGTGGGCAATGGCAGGGGAGAATTCAAAACCCGCAACACGCAGCCCTAGACGGTCTGCTTCCATACGTTCCAGCACATCAACTATATCTTTTCCCATAAGATCCGGAACAATTATTTCCGGCGTTCTGTCGAAAAGCAGAGAAAGGCTGAAATAGGCGCCCAGAACCATAAGGCTGCAGAAAAATGTCAGCCCCAGGATTCCTGCAGCTATTTTTTTTATGTTTGCTGCTTTTTTCATCATGGATATCTTCAGGATGCGACGACCTTGCGGCGTCCGGTCTTACGCAGGGCCGTGGCAAAAAATCCGTCCAGCTCAAAGGTTTCCTGCCAGGGCATAAAATCATTTTTTTCCGTCAGAAGGGTCCTTGCCTGATCCGGGAATCTGGCACCGGGGGCTTCCCTGTGCATTTCCGGATGGTGGGCAAGGAAATGGTCTATGACCTCTGTGGTTTCTTCGGGTTCCGTGGAACATACGGCATACACCATGAGTCCGCCGGGCTTGAGCAGGGCTGCCATGGTTTCCAGGAGTTTTGACTGGCGAAGGGCAAAATTCTTCAGGCCTTCTTCATCTCTGTTCCATTTTATGTCAGGATTTCTGCGGATAACACCCATGCCCGAGCAGGGTGCGTCCAGAAAAATCCGGTCAAAGCGACCAAGATTCATGGCTGCTTTGCTGTTTGTCAGATCCTGGGTCTGGGTTTTGACGATATTCACACCTAAACGCTGCATTTCATGGGTCAGACGCATGAGCTTGGAGCCGTTCAGATCCACGGCTGTAATTTCACCCTTATTCTGCATAAGCAGGGCAAGATGTCCGGTTTTGCCACCATAACCTGCGCAGGCATCCAGAATACGTTCACCACTGCGGGGAGCCAGCATCAGGCCTGCAAGCTGGGCCGATGCATCCTGAATCTGGAAGAAGCCGTCCCGGAAGCCAGGAAGCCGGTCGATGGCACCTTCGGGATGGGAAAAATCCAGGGCATCATTGATCCAGGGGTTAGGGGAAACCTCACGTACCTTTTCATCCATAAGTCCTTGCAGGTTTTCCATATCCGTACGCATCCGGTTCACCCTCAGGGTGATGGAGGGTATCCGGTTAACAGACTGGGCCAGAATCTCTGTCCGGTCTTCTCCGAAACGCGCAGTCCATCTTTCAAGCATCCATTCAGGAATGGCATGTTTCCAGGCCATGCGCTGGATGAAGGGAGTTTCTGAAGGAGGATCGTAGATCTTTGTCCATACTTTTTGAACATTCCGAAGAACACCGTTGACAAAACCCGGTGCCCCGCGGGTGCTGCTGATAAATTTGGTCAGTTCAACGGCCGTATGGATAGCGGCGGATTCAGGCACCCTGTCCAGATAAATAATCTGAAAAATGGCAATACGCAGAATATCCCTGATTCTGGGCTCAATTTTATGAAGCGGTGTTCTGGAACTTTCTGCAATCACACGGTCCAGACGGCTGCGCCAGCGCAGAACGCCATACACAATGGCATTCATCAGGCGGCGGTCTTTGGGATCCATGGTATTGATGGTGTTCTGAAAATCTTCAATCACAAGATCCAGAGGGAGTCTTTTGGCCTGGATTTTGATGAGAATCTGTAGGGCGGTTTTTCTGGCGTCGCTTTGCATGCGGTTCCTTGGTCTTATTAAAAATTATGAAAAAAACATACCTGCAGTAATGGGATTTCCCCTTAAAAAATCTGCAATACCCATTCGTTTTCCCGATGGTCCCTGAAGTTCGTTTATGGCAACGGCATCTTTTGCGGCAGCAATGATAAGGCTTCCTGAAGGAGATGGCAGGACAGTACCGGGCAAGGCCTCATGTACCATGGTAAGGGGCTGAACTTTAAAAATTTTATAGTCGGTCTCTTTAAGCCGGGTAAAGGCTCCGGGCCATGGGTTCATGCCCCGCACATGGGTATCAATGTCATGGGCTGGAAGATTCCAGTTGATGCGACCATGGGATTTTTTTAACAGGGGGGCATAAGTGGCTTCTTCAGAGTTCTGGGGCAGGGGCTGAATGCTGCCTTCCCCAAGTCCCTCAAGGGTTTCCAGAATGAGTTCTGCTCCTAGCATGGAAAGCCTGTCATGGACTTCAACGGAGGTATCCTGCGGCTCAATTGCAAGACTTCGCTGCAGTAGTATATCCCCTGTGTCCATCCCCGCATCCATGAGCATGGTGGTAACACCAGTGTGGGATTCTCCATGGGTAATGGCCCACTGGATGGGAGCTGCGCCTCTGTAACGGGGAAGGAGGGAGGCATGGATATTCACAGCGCCTAAGCGGGGAATCTCCAGAAGCCGTGCCGGAAGAATATGTCCGTAAGCCACCACCACAAAAACATCGGGGCTCAGGGCGGATAACTCATGGTATATTTTTTCATCTTTCATGGAAGAGGGCTGAAATACTGGGATGCCAAGGGCTAGAGCGGCTTCCTTGACATGGGGAGCCTGTATTATTTTCCCCCGTCCTTTAGGTTTATCCGGCTGGGTGTATACGGCAAGTATATTGTGGCCTGCCTCTGCAAGGGCCTGTAAGGGAGGCAGGGCAAAATCCGGGGTGCCCATGAAAACAAGACTCAGCGGTTTCATACGGCCTCTCTACGGAGCTGTTTGGCAATTCGCTTGACGTACAAACTGCGCTTCAGTGCGCTTATGTGATCAATAAAGAGAATGCCCCTGAGGTGATCCATTTCATGCTGGACAATAACGGCTTCAAAGCCTTCAAGGTTCAGAACAAGGGCTTCGCCCCTTTCATCCATGGCCGATACTTTTATCCTGACATGACGTTTCACATTGGCCCTGAAATCGGGAACACTGAGGCATCCCTCGTCTTCGGAGATGAAAGAACCTTCGGCTTCAAGGAGTTCCGGGTTGGCCAGCACCTTAAAATTTCGCACTTCAGGGTCCGGTTCCGCATCAAAAATCAGAAGAGAATAATCTTCACCGATCTGATTGGCGGCCAGCCCCACGCCTGGGGCTTCGTACATGGTGTCGGCCATGTCCTGAATGAGGCGCTGCAGCTCAGGGCCAAAGTCTTTTACTCTGGCGGGAATTTTTTTTAAAAAAGGATCCGGGTAAGTCAGAATGGAACGTATGGCCATGGTACACCTTTCTCAGGAAACAAAAAAGCTGCTTGGGCAGCCTCTAAAAAGCCTTGGGGTTGTTAATAAAAAAATACAAGGCGTTTACATACCCTGTATGAAACACCTTAATTATAGTTGATGATCTGTAAATGGAAAGAAAAACTTGTATATAAGAGAGAATTCTACTGAATAGCAACGGAGGGCACACAGCAGCGTTTTGTCTAGGAGTAAGCTGTAGTTACTCCTGAAGTTGTGCCTTAGCCCTCGGACTCCAGAGACTCTCTGGCAGATTTGCTTTTGCCCGATGAAATCCTGAAGCCTGTCATGAAGGCTGAACCCATGCCAACAAAAATAACGGGGAACATCAGTACCGCATGGCTGAGCAGGGCGTAACCTGCTGCATCGGCACCCCGGATGCCAAAAAAGGCAAGGCTGAATACAACACCAGCTTCCCATATACCCCAGAAACCCGGAACGGATGGAATGGCAATGAAAAAGTTGACCAGTACCATGACTGCCGCCAGCTGAATGAGGTTTGGGGATATTCCGGCACTGGCCTGGGAGAGAAACCAGAAGGGCAGCACCTGTATTCCCCAGACACAAAGGGAAAGCAATATACAGATAAAAAGTTTTGGTGGACTCCTCAGTCCGTCAAAACCTGAAGATATCTGATCCAAAAGCTTTTCCAGTGCAGGCAAAATACGGCTTGAAAGGCTTTGTCTGAAGCCCGCAGGAAGCCCTGGGAAAGAAAGCGCAAGACCTCTTATTACCTTTTTCCCCTTTTCCATCATGCATGGAACCTGCATAAATACGATGATTCCTATAAGGACAAAGCATATCCATGCCATGTTTCCGGCAATCCGGGTGAGGGTTTCTCCGCTTAGCTCAAAACCGCCGATGGTCTGGGTTTTTGCTGCCCCCATATCGGTAAAACTGAAGATAATGCTGAGAAAGGCCAGAAGAACCGTTAGATCCAGAACCCGTTCTGCAGCAATGGTGGAAAAGCTCGTGACAAAGGGAATTTTTTCCTTTCTGGCAAGCAGGGCCGGACGTATCAGTTCCCCGACACGGCCCGGCAGAATACAGTTGAGCATAAAGCCGATCATCATGGGATGAAAGGCTGAAAAAAAAGATACCTTGCGGGTACGGGCCAGCAGGTGCTGCCAGCGCCATGCCCTGAACACATAACCCATGAGACAAAAAAAAATGGCCGGCAGAAGCCATATATAATCAAGATTTCTAAAATAGGCACCAAGCTCTGCTATGGGAACATTTCTGAAGGCCAGCCACAGGGCCGCAATGGATATGGGAAAGGCTATTAAAAGACCAATCCCTTTTGATTTTTTCATGGTTTATACCAGTTGTTTCTCATAAAAAATTTCTTTGGCCCTGATTATGTCTTTTCGGATCTGTTCAGATAGTTCTTCAATGCCGGAAAATTTTTTTTCTCCCCTTAGTCTTTCAATGAAGTTGATTCGTATCTGTTTTCCGTAAAGATCTTCTGAAAAGTCCAGTATGTGAACTTCCACGGTAAAGATATTGTCATCAAAGGTGGGACTGTAGCCTATGTTGGCTACACCGGTATGTCTGCCGCCGGGTGTTTCAACGGTTACGGCATATACGCCCGAGGCAGGGCAGAGCTCATCCTGAAGCCGGATATTTGCCGTGGGAAAACCCAGCAGGCGTCCACCCCTCTGGCGTCCGGCCTCTACTTCTCCACGTACCTGATAATACCTGCCCAGCATGGGAACAGCTGCTTCCACATCGCCACTGGCCACCACCTGACGGATTCTTGTACTGCTGATGCGGTCTTCCATGTTATCCGGGGTGATCCATCCGGGAACGATTACTTCAAAGTTCAGCTCTCTGCCCATTTTTTTAAGGAGATGGATATTTCCTTCACGGTTGCGGCCAAAGGCATAGTCCGGTCCTACCACTATGGCCTTCATACCGATGGTTTTTATAAGAAAATCCCTTATAAAATTTTCTGCGGGTATACTGGCAAATTCCTTGTCAAAGGGAAGAACCATAAGAATATCCAGAAGATCAGAGGCTGCAAAGAGTTCTATTTTCTGCTCCCTCAGGGTTATGAGGGGAGGCCGGCGTTCCGGTCTGACAACTATAAGGGGGTGGGGATCAAAGGTTATGGCAACGGCTGTTCCCTGAAGGGTCTCTGCCCTGTCACGGACCTGTCTGAAAAGGGCTGTATGTCCTTTGTGAACACCATCAAAGTTTCCGATGGTAACAACGGCATTTTTAAAAGGATGGGGGATTTCTGAAATATGCTCAATGAGTTGCATGATACCCTTAATTCCTGTTCTGAAAGGATTCATAGGCAGTCCGGATCTTTTGATATATCCGGTACAGACTTTGAAATTTTTTCTTCTTGACACCACAAGCTGCGGGCTATATAAAACTTCGCGTTGCTGAGGTCAATAGGCTTTATTTTTATATAAAAGTCTTTGAAATTTTAGTGAAATGCCGAAGTGGTGGAATTGGTAGACACGCTAGGTTCAGGGTCTAGTGGACTTAAGTCCGTGGGAGTTCGAGTCTCCCCTTCGGTACCATAGAAAAGCATTGACAGTCTCTTCACTAAAAGGTATTTGGTCAAAGTACATTGTGTTCTTTTTTGTGCCGAAGTGGTGGAATTGGTAGACACGCTAGGTTCAGGGTCTAGTGGACTTAAGTCCGTGGGAGTTCGAGTCTCCCCTTCGGTACCATCCGCTTGAGTAGATATAATTCATGCGGATTTTTAAAACTGGAATTGATTTTAGTTGATTCAGGTCTGGTGTTTACGCCGGTTTGTCATTTTTTAAGATGATAAAAACTTGGGTTATTCAAAAATCAAACCGGTTTTTTTTATGAAAAAAATTTAGAACGAATGGTCATGAAGTTTAAGGTCATCGTCTGAGTCAGGAAGTTGATATGAAGGCAAAAACATCTTCTTTATCCATGGATCATACTTATCACTATCCATGGACTCCTCATTATTCTCTGCCGTCCAACAGCTCACATCTTACCTTGATCATTCCCAGAAATACCGCTAAATCCCTTACAGGTATCCGTGAATACAGTCCCAGGCACAGCCGTTGGGATGCCCCAAATTTTCCCCTTCCATATTTCTGCTGGTAATCTGTATTCCTTGCCCTGTCATGTCCTGAAAACAAGTCTGCCTGTATTGTAACTTCTGAGTAACTTCAAAAGTTACTTTATGACAAAACGCCGTAACACGGCGTGGGTTGCTATTCAGCACAATTTTCCTTTGGTAAATCGAATGCCTGTAATCAGGTGCATAGACAATCGGACCTTTTGTTTGTGACGCAATCCGAAACGATTGCAATGTCACTCACAAACAATCCGATTGTCTTTTGCTGGAACCAATGCTTTGAAATTAATACACAGTCTTGAATGAAAATATTCTGAATAATTACATTTTTTATTATAATGAATGATTTCGATATGCGTTCATCAGGAATGATATCCAAAGAATCTCGGAAGCAGAAGCACCAGCGAAGGAAAGTAGGTGAGAAGCAGGAGCACGAGAATCTGTATGATGAGAAAAGGCATGACAGCCTTTGACATGAACATAAGATTTTTGTTGGCTACAGATCCTGCAATGAACAGACTGACGCCCACAGGGGGGGTGCAGTAGCCCAGGGCCAGATTGACCGTCATTATAAGACCAAAATGCATGGGATCAATGCCGTAATGGGCTATGATGGGCAGCAGTACAGGTCCCAGGATTAGGGTGGCTGAAATGATATCCATGAACATACCCACAAAGAGCAGCAGTACATTCAGAAGAAGCAGGAGCACCTCAGGGGAGGTAATGCCAGCGAGTACGGCTTCTGTGATGCGGCCCGGTATATTCTGTAAAGTCATGTATCTTCCGAAAACCGTGGCACCCGCTACGATAATCAGAAGTGCGGCGGAGGTGACGGCCGAATCCACAACCACATCCTTCAGGCGCTTCATATCCATGGCCTTGTGAATGAAGATTTCCACAATAATGGCATAGGCAGAAGCCACCACTGCGGCTTCGTTGGCTGTGAAAATACCTGAAAAAATCCCGCCGAAAATAATCACAGGCAGAAGCAGCGCCCAGATACCATCCTTTAAAGATGCCAGCATCTCAGATGTATCCAGACTTGTGGTATGCAGATCTTTATTATTGCGGAAAATCCAAGCCGTATAAACACAGGTGGCTACAGTGATGAGGATGCCCGGAAGAAAACCTGTGAGAAAAAGCCCTTCCAGGGAAACATTGCTGATCATGCTGTAAAGGATCATGCCTATGCTTGGCGGGATGATCACACCAAGGTTTGGCGCTGTGGTCATGACACCGGCACTGTAACTGTCCGGATATCCGTGGGCTTTGAGGGCGGGAATCATAAAGCCACCTATGGCCACCACCGTGGCAACCGTGGATCCGGAAATGGCCCCGAAAAAAGCACAGGCAAGAATTCCAGCCATACCCAGTCCTCCGGGTAGAAAACCAACAAAGGCCTGGGCTATCCGGATTAGTTTCTCTACAATTTTTCCGGAAGTCATTACGTTGCCGCAGAGGATGAAAAAAAGGACCACAACGAGGGCAAAATTATCCAGACTTCGGAGAAGGGTCTGAAAAACAAGAAGAACAGGCATGTCCGTGAAAAGGAGAAAGCCTGTAAGGGCTGCAAAAACAAGACAGATGAATACGGGAATATAGGCAGCCATGGCGCCCAGAAGTATCAGGAGAAGAATAAAATCCGGTGTACTCATGTATTTTTCTGTCCCATGCTTTCAATGCCGTCATCATGCCATAATTTCCATATCTGCTCTCCGGAACGGATTATCATGAGAAAACCGGAAAAGGGGAGAATGGCATAGAGTATCCAGAGGGGCATATTCCAAATTATGGTGGATTGTCCGGTCCTGAGCATCATCATCATGAGTTCACCGCCAAAGCGGATCATCAGCAGGGCAAAGAATATAACAGCCATGAGACTTATCAGGGCCAGAAGTCTTTTCAGTCTTGGAAAAATCTGGGCCAGGGCATCCACCCTGATCAGCCTGTCTTTACGTATGGCGACGGATAAGCCCACAAAGCTTGTATATATAATGGTATTGCGTACCAGTTCGTCTGCTCCTGCAAAGGTGATATGAAAACCGTAGCGCAGAATAACAGATAAGAGCAGTCCCAGAAGGGCCGCCATGACGGCGGTAAAAAGGGTCCATTCTTCCAGAAGATCAAGGGCGCGGCCAAAAGATTTCATGGAGTATATTCCAGGTAAGTCTGCACCTCAAGGAGATAGTCATCAGGGCGGTAGTCGTCATGGCTGTAAAGACGGTTGATTTCCCTCTTATAGCGGTCATGAACTTTTACGGAACGGGTTCTCATTTCTGCCATATCCTTTTCTGGCAGTCTGTGGAACTCTATTCCCGCATCCTTTGCCCTCTGAATCTGTTCTTTTTCCTGGGATTCGGCCTCTTTTCTGATTTCAGAGGCTACTTCTCTTACGGTTTCTTCAAATAATTTTCTAAGATCTTCGGGGAGACTGTTCAGCCATGCAGTATTAAAGATCCATATGAAAAGGCCCTGAGCATAGCTGACCTCTGTAAAGTGCTTTGCTACTTCGAACTTTCTTGTGATATTGCAGACCGTTGGTGTGTGGTCCAGGGCATTGATGACGCCCTGCCGCAGGGCAACAGGCACATCTGGCCATGGCATGACAACGGGCCTGAGTCCCCATTCACGGTAAATAAGCTGGTTTACAGCAGCTTCTGCAATGCGGAATCTGGCACTTCTAGCCTCTGCAAGGGTGGTGATGGGCTCCACGCTGGCCCATCCGTAGGTGCCATAGGCTGTGATATCAAGGCCTGTAATCCCTTGATGTTCCATGGCCTTCAGGAAGTGGTCAAATAGGGGGCCTGAGTTTACAAATTGTTCAAGTTTTTCAAAGGAATCTACAAGAAAGGGGAGATTGACAATACCGAAACGGGGACCAAGGTTCGTTGCCGCAACTGAGCTGACACCCATTCCCTGTATGGCACCCATCTGAAGAAGGTTGAGGACTTCCACTTCACCGCCGAGCATGGAAAGGGGCTTGAAATCCACATAAATCTGGCCTCCACTTTTTTCCCAGATGCGGTCCCGCAGAACAAAACCTGCGGAACCCCCTTTGATCACCGGATGGGACACATTGGACACAATGCAGCGATAGGGTGCTCCCGAAGGATCAAAATCCGGGTTAAAGGCATCCAGCGCACTGCTTGCTGATACTGTGTGGCTTATGGACAATATGGCAATGCCTGTAAGAATCCCTTTCAAAATCCGGGGCATGGCCCCTCCTTTCTGCTATGTTGTTTTGACTGGTTTCTGTGGCTGTTTGAACAGGGGGGATCCCAGAGTAAGTATGGCCCTGCGAAGATCTTGTAGTGACAGTACTTCGCTGCCCATGCGCCTTTGGATCAGATATCCTTCAAAAATGGCCGTTACCAAAGCTCCCAGCTTACGGAGTTCTTCATAGTTTTCAGAGTAGGGTGACAGAATATCTGCGAAGAGATCACTGGAAAGTCTGTATATGCTGTTGTTTAGGCGCTCCCTTATTTCAGGATCACAGGAACCCTGAACCGTAAATTCAAGAAAAACCTTGGGCCATTCATCATCGGCTATCAGGGCTTCAAGGAAATCTACCAGCACTTCGAGGGCACTTTCTCCGTCCCTGGTTTCCTGCAGGCGGTTTTGTCGTTCTTCTCTGTGCTGTTGCATCCTTGCCTGCATGATATCAAGAAAAAGCTCATCCTTGCTTTTCCAGTATCTGTAGAAATTACCTTTAGCGTAGCCTGCATAATCAGTTATTTCAGCTATGGTAGCAGCAGAATAGCCCTTTTCTCCGAAAATACGGATGGCAGCAGCCATCAGTTCTTCCTGGGTCTGTCTTGACTTTAACTGTTGTTTTGTTGGCATTGTGACCCTTATTCATTTTTTGACCCATGGTCATTAAGGCAGCCTGATAACACCTTTAAATTGAGTTTGTCAACAGGATTGTCTGAAAATAAAATTTGCATTGCAGCAAAGATTTCTTATATTTATCAAAGTCTGTTTTATGACTGTTTATATAAAGATCGTTCTTAAGTATAAGGAGAGTTATTTAAAATATGGTGTTTGTAAATTCTCAGAAATTATACCTCCATTCAAAAGAATGGCTTTATCAGACTTTTTCAAAAATGATAGCTGATAAAAAAACTATTAAAGGATATAAATAAAGAGGGACATATGGAAACATTTATAAAAGCATCTCTGTTTAAAGAGTCTGCCAATCCAGGAGAGATCACTGACTATATGGTTGACACTATCCAGAGGCAGATTCTTTTCTGGGATACTTTGCGCAAGCGTGGGAATATTTATCTGGAGCACCTTGAAAAAGGGCAACCTCCTGTCCTTGTCTTTGATTATGAAATGATAATGGATGGTCGTACCTTTGAAAGACCTGTTAATTTTTCTCTGGTTCGTATTCTGGACAGCCGTGAAAAGCCTTCAGAAAATCTGCCTGAAGGTGTAGAGCGCAGGCAGGATCCTGATGTGAAGGTAAAAAATAAGAGACCTAAAAGACCGATTCTTATAATTGACCCCCGTGCAGGGCATGGTCCTGGCATTGGTGGTTCAAAGCAGGACTCTGAGATTGGCATGGCCCTTCAAAATGGACATCCTGTGTATTTCATGCTGTTTTATACGGATCCTTTCAGGGGGCAGACCCTCGTAGATGTACAGCGTGCCCAGGTTCTTTTTCTGGAAGAGGTGCACAAAAGGCATCCTGATTCGGAAAAACCTGCCATCATAGGCAATTGTCAGGCAGGTTGGGCAGCAGCCCTGGTGGCTGCTGACAGGCCTGATATTTCAGGGCCCCTTGTGCTGAACGGGTCTCCTCTGTCCTACTGGTCAGGAGTGGAGGGGGCCAACCCCATGCGCTATCGCGGAGGTCTGCTGGGTGGTGTATGGGTCAATTCCCTTTTAAGTGATCTTGGCAATGGTTTTTTTGACGGAGCCAATCTTGTTGCTAATTTTGAGGGTCTGAACCCTGCTAATACCTACTGGACCAAGCTGTACAATGTTTATGACCAGGTGGATACGGAAGAAGAGCGCTTTCTCGATTTTGAAAAGTGGTGGGGTGGTTTTTTCATGATGACCCGTGAGGAAATTCACTTTATTGTCGAAAATCTTTTTGTGGGAAACCGACTGGAGCGGGGGCGGCTCTGGTTGCAGGAAGGGCAAGAGCTTGATCTGAAAAAGCTGGAAGATCCCATTGTTATTTTTACTTCCAACGGGGATAATATCACGCCGCCCCAACAGGCTCTGAACTGGATTCCAAGGGTTTATGAAACAACGGAAGATCTTAAGCGCCATAAACAGGTGATAATTTATATTGTTCATAAAGATATAGGTCATCTTGGTATTTTTGTATCGGGCGCTATTGCCAAAAAGGAACACAATCAGATCATTGGCTCTGTTGATATGATTCCTTACCTTGCACCGGGGCTTTATGAGATGGTGATTGAAGAAGAGCCCTCAAAGCCTTGGATGAATGATTATAAAGTCCGTTTTGAAGAACGGAGTGTGGAGCAGATTCTTGCATATGATGACGGCATTGAAGATGAAGAGGCCTTTGTTCCGGTTTCCACATTATCCCAGGCTAACGATTACCTTTATAAAGTTTTTTTAAGTCCCATTGTACAGAAATGCAGTAACCGTTATACAGCGGAGCTTGCCAAGCAAATGCATCCTCTTAGGGTGCAGCGTTATGTTTTTTCTGATCTGAATCCCATGATGCTTCCCTTTAAAACAATGGGACGTATTGTTGCAAAAAAACGCAGTCCCGTAGACAGAGAAAATAATTACTTTGCACGTATTGAAAAATATACATCCAGCCTGATTGAGGACAGCCTGAACCGCTACAGGGACGCAAGGGATAGAAAAGATGAGTTTCTTTTTAAGCTTACCTATGACAATCCTGCCATGAAGCTTTTTTTTGGTCCTGCCATTGAAGGACTTGTTCATGGGAAAAAGCCTGAAGATGAAATGCAGGCTAAGGCTTTGCGGAGGGAAAGTGACCGTGAACTATGGATTTCTAAAACCGGGGATGGTGGTTTTGAAGAGGGTCTTATTCGTATTATGGTTGCCATGGTCAGTGCGGATGCCATTTATGATAAAAGTGAGATGATAACGGCCCAGCAGATCATAAGAAAACATCCTAAGCTAGGCATAATAAAGCCGGATAAATTCAGAAAAATGGTAATAGAGCAGTCCCGTATTCTGCAAGTGGACCGTGAAGAAGCGCTCAATACCCTCCCCAAACTGATCCATTTAAAAAAGGACCGGGAAGAAGCTTTACAGATTGCAGAGCAGATTGCCCATGCAGATGAGAATTTTCCGGAGCCGGAGCAGCAGCTGTTGGAGCGTTTACGTAATGCCATGAATATCGGATGATAGGGATTTTATTCATGGTGTGAAGGGTCTTTTAACCAATGTAATAAACTGAGTTTTGTTTTTTAGGCATTTACAATGATCGGGTGCAGGTTTTTCTGTGCCCGTTTTTTTTAAGGCTTATAAAAATTTAAATTATAAAAGATCATTTTTGATACAATCCGTCTGAATTGAAACTTTATGATGATTACCATGGTTAGTATATGTTTTGGTTTACATGTGAAATTGTAAGTTTTTCAGAGTATCTTAGAATATCGTGGTGGTCTTTGCTGAAAAATGTTGTCTAAAATAGAGTTTTAAAAAAACATAATGGAAATGATTGTACTGCCATACAGCTTCTGATAATGTAAAATCCTTTTAAATTACCCATTGCCAGGTCATTTTTGTGGGAGATTCCATGTCCGTTAAAGATAAATTTCAGGTTATTCTCAAGGAAGCTCGACTTTATTCATCTCAGGGTCTTTATGATGAGGCTCTGACCCGTTTTGAATCCCTTGAAAAGCTTGTGGAACCAATAGCCGGACTGAAAAATAAGGAAGCACTTATCAGTGATATTCGGCAGCGTATTTCCGAGCTTCATGAAAAAATATCTGCTGCATCGGAAAAAAATGAAAAACGGACTTTTACTGCCAGAGAATCGAAGCTGGTTAATACCCTACTCCCTGACACAGAAGAAACACCTGCTGAAATGCGGCTGGAAAAGGGCAGGCTTCTTGCAAGGTATGGTTCTTATCCTGCGGCCATAGCTCTTTTTTCAGCAATTCTGAAGGATAAAAAGTTTGGTGAAGATGCAGGTCACGGTTTAATTACCGCCATGGTTAAGGATAAAAGGGAAGAAGAAGCAGCTGATCTTTTACGACAATGGCAAGCTTCCGGTCTTTTTTCCGAAAAGGAACTGACCCGTTTTCAGAGCCTGATTCCGGGTATGACCTCCGGTATGGAAGCCGCAGAAGACAGCAGTATGGATTTACTTCCTGTCAGCTCTGTGGGTATCCGCCTTGAAAATGTTCCAGAAGAGTTGAATGATCAGGTAGATCTGGATGTCAGTTTTCAGTCCGGAAATCTTGTGAGTCTTATTATTTCCAGTAAAGATAAAAAACTTATAGATGATCTTAAGGTAGGTTTACGCTTAAATGACATGCGTTGTTATTCTCCTGTGGCGGTATTCAGAAGTTCCGGAGTTGTGGCATCCAAACATCAGATTAATGCAGGACCCAAAAAAGGGGACTGGTGTCTGAATATAGAAATCAAGGGCTGATATTTTTCCTTTGGATGGTTTAACGCCGGGGGAAAAGCAGTGAAATTGAAATTCTGGAGGGCTTCATGGCCGTTTTTAATATTCAGCAGCGGGTCATTGAATGTAAAATTGTTTATTACGGTCCGGGCCGCTGTGGCAAAACAACCAATCTTGAAACCATACATAAGCTTTTTCGGAAAAATATGAGCGGCGACCTTGTTTCCATTGATACCGAAGGTGACAGAACTCTTTTTTTTGATTTTCTGCCCATGGGTTTAGGTAAAATTCACGGTTGTGATGTGAAGGTACAGCTTTTTACCGTACCAGGTCAGCCCCAGTATGCTTCTACCCGTAAACTTGTTTTAAAAGGGGCTGATGGTATTGTTTTTGTGGCAGATTCTCTGGCTGTGCGCAGAGAAAAAAATATGCTTTCATTAAAAGATCTGCATGAAAACCTTAAATCCTATGGTCTCAGCATTGCAAAAATTCCTCTGGTGTTGCAGTACAATAAAAGGGATCTGGCCAAAGAGGGCTTGCCTGTCATGTCCATAGAGCAGATGGATCGGGATCTGAACAGACAGCTGAAGGTACCTTCTTTTCCAGGCAGTGCTGTAACGGGTGAAGGTGTTGGAAAGACCCTTAAAGCCTGTATTGAGAGTACATTAAAACATCTGCAGAAAGAGCTGGGCTGGGTGCAGAAATGATTAGATGTCCGGCATTCTTTTTAACCTGTATAGTTCTGGAATAAATAGTATGGATATAGCCGAGGTTCTTTCGGGGAGATTATCCTTTGTGGGTCTTGCAGAACTGCTTCAGTTTCTTGGGGGAGCTGCAGCGACTGGAAATGTACGTATTTTTGCGGAAAATGGTGCAGAAGGTACCATTTCCATGAAAAATGGAGAGATTCTTGATGCAAAGCTGGAAGAAAGAACCGGGGAAGATGCTTTCCATGAGCTTTTTACATGGCAGGAAGGGCGCTTTCTTTTTATTCCTGGAGAAGGAAGCGGTCCCCGCAGGATTCACAGGAATTTGACAGGGCTTCTTCTGGATGCTTTGCGGCAGATGGATGAACTTCGTGCAGACCAGAGAGAAAAAGGTCCTGCGCTGCTCAGGGAACCCTGCCTGAAAGGACCCGCCATTGAGTACAGCGATGTGGTGGATGAAGAGTTTCACAAAGATGGTAGCATTGTGGTGCGACAGGGTCGTTTTGGATCATGGTTGTGGGTGATTCTGGAAGGGCAGGTACGTTTGCATAAGGAGGTTGGGGGACGCAGTATTCCCCTTTTCTGTCTTGGCAAAGGGGCTTATATCGGAAGTGCGGCAAGTTTTGTCATGATGAATCGTCCCCGAAGTGCTTCCGTTGAGGTTGTGGGTGAAGCTCTGCTGGGTGTGCTGGATGCTCAGCGGCTGGCAAGGGAGTTTACGACTTTTTCCACCTCTCTTCAGGAAGTTGTTCTGGGGGTGGACAGGCAACTGACAAAGCTTGGGGAAACCCTTGCCCTTCTCAGGGCATCTGCTGGACTGCCTGCAAAAGCTCCTGCATCATACAAAATAATCACTGTTCCGGAAGAGCATCTTTCAGCCACTTTTTTTTCAGCAAGTGGTGGCAGAATTCTGCTTGCATGGCAAAATGAGGAAGAATTTCTGGAGCTGGCATCCTTTCCTGACGGAAGTGTTTTTGCCCATCCCATGCAGGAAAAACCTTCCGATGACAGAGGATTGATTTTTCTGGGGGAAAATGAAAGCAGTCTGGAACCTCTGAATAATGGAGAGGCGGGTATGCTCTGGGACAGACTTTCACCTACTTTCCGGAAAATGCTTGGTTTTTCCCTAAGCTCCATACAGACAACACTGGCACTGATCCAGGAAGCCATAGACGTTAAGGGGAGAAAAAATGATACAGACGAAGAACCCTGCTGAAAAAAGACGATTTCCCTTTCGTCCTGAGACCTGTAACCTGATTCATTTTACCGTTCTGGGGGAAGATGGCTTAATTGCCATACAGGGAATGGGAAAAACTCTGAACATAAGCCTCGGAGGCGTGCTTCTTGAAATTCACAGGCCTGTTCCTGAAGGAAAAAGGGTGCAGGTATCCATGGGTATTGAAGATGATGTGCTGGATCTGGACGCTGTTGTGGCCCATGTCCGTCCTTCGGGAAATAACACCCTTTATGCAGGACTTTCTTTTTTGCCCATGACAGGTCCCAAGGCAAAACTTCTTTCCCTTTTCATTGAACGATTTGAATCCGAATAGAAAAACGGAAAAGTATTCCATGAGCAACAGACAAAAAGAGGGCATCCGGGTAGGGGTTTTGTCTGATACCCATATGCAGACAGCGGATGATACATTGTTCTCCCTCAGACATGGTGTGTTTTCAGATGTTTCCATGATCCTCCATGCAGGAGATATGATTCATCTCTCTGTCCTGAATGCTTTTTATGATGTGGATGTTTTTGCTGTATGCGGTAATTGTGATGGTCCGGATGTCAGGGAACAGCACCCTGTTTCCCGGATTGTGACCATAGGGCCTGTACGTGTAGGGCTTATCCACGGCTGGGGTGAGCGAAGTGGTGTGATGATGCGGGCAAAAAATGCCTTTGAAGGGGTGGATGCTGTTGTTTTCGGTCACACCCATGTTCCGGAGTGCCACAATTTTGATGGTGTTCTGATGTTCAACCCCGGCAGTTATACAGATAACCGGAAAGGCCCGTGGCCCCATACTGTGGGGATATTGACAATTTTTTCCAATGGGGATATCAGCGGAGAAATAGTGCCTGTTTCTTTATAGCAACGCTCGCCGTATTGCGGCATCTTTTCATGAAATAACTTCTCAGGTTATTAAGAAAAAAGATTTTTTTATTTTAAATATTATTTATCTGAAAGGATTTAAGTGAAAGTTATGACTGTATCTTCTGAAAATATGGAACTTGAAGGTCTAAAGCGGCTTCGAAGTGGTAAGGTTCGGGATATTTATGATCTGAGTGATTCTTATCTCATGGTAACATCGGATCGACTGTCTGCTTTTGATGTGGTCCTGCCCGATGCCATTCCTGGAAAAGGACGGGTTTTAACAAGACTTTCTCTATTCTGGTTTGAACGTATGAAACGGCTTGTGGGAAATCATATCATCAGTGGCAACGCGGAGGATTTTCCTGAAGCATGTCGTGCCCATGTGGATTATCTCCGTGACCGGAGCATGTGGGTGAAAAAAGCAGAACCCTTAAGCATTGAGTGCATTGTAAGGGGTTATATTTCAGGTTCAGGTTGGAAATCCTATAAAAAAGATCAGACCGTTTGCGGAATTTCTCTGCCATCCGGACTGCAGGAATCTGAAAAACTGCCTGAACCCCTTTTTACCCCGTCCACCAAAGCCGAAGTGGGGGACCATGATATTAATATTTCCTTTGAGGAAGCAGTGAACCTTGTGGGTAGAGAAACAGCCGAAAAGGTAAGGGATCTGAGTCTGGCAATTTATACTGAAGCTGCGGAATATGCCCGTGAGCGGGGGATTATTATTGCAGATACCAAATTTGAATTCGGTATGGTAGATGGAGAAATTATTCTCATTGATGAGGTACTGACACCGGATTCTTCAAGATTCTGGCCCGTAGACAGCTATGCGCCCGGCTCTTCTCCCCAGAGTTTTGACAAACAGATTGTTCGGGATTATCTCGAAACACTGGATTGGAACAAACAGCCCCCAGGTCCCCGGCTTCCGGAAGAAATTATTCTTAAAACAGCAAATAAATACGAAGAAGTTCTGCAACTTCTGACCGATATTAAAAAGTAGAAAAAGCAAGGGGTGATCCTTGAGGATCACCTTTTTTGTAATTTTTATGCATAAACACCGTTTATGAAAAAAGCTGCTCATGGGGGGTGGCATAACTCATACTTTATCAATGGGAGAGAATGATGAAGCATGTAAAATTAGGGGCCCTTATACTTGTTATGGTAGCGGGTCTTGTGGGACATGCCCTTGCGGATGTTCTGATTATTGCCAACCGTGGTGTACCGGTGGCCAGCGTTTCAAAGAGTGATCTGGAACGTATCTACAAAGGACAACTGAGCCGCTGGGAGGATGGCAGCCGTGTTAATTTTGCTGTTCTCAGGGGAGAAACCATGGACAGTTTTCTTTCTGATTATGTAAAAATGTCTTCTGCTCAGTTTGATCAGCACTGGAAAAGGCAGGTTTTTACGGGACGGGGACAGATGCCGCCTGCCATGAACAGGCCTGCGGATATGGTAACCTATGTAGCCAACACCCAGGGAGCTGTGGGTTTTGTTCCGGAAGGGACAATCACAGATGAAGTGAAGGTTCTGGGTATCACGCCATAGTTTTTTATTTATTTTACTTTTAAATGCATATTCACATAAGGAGATTTGCATGAAAAGCTTAAAAGGACTGATGCTGGGTCTGGGCCTGCTCTGTATGGGGTTACCGGCAATGGCTGTGGAATTTGGTGATGACCTTTATGGTGGTGTTACTGTTCATGGTTTCATTTCCCAAGGATATCTGGCAAGTGACAATAATAACTTTTTTGCCAAAACCGAGGATGGCAGTGCCCGATTCAACGAATTTGGGGTGAATATCAGCAGCCAGGTCAGCGACAACTTACGTGTGGGACTTCAGATTTTTGCGAGAAATCTCGGGGAATTTGGTGAGGGAGAGCCTGAAATTGACTGGGGCTTTGCTGATTACCGCTGGAGAGACTGGATGGGTATCCGTGTTGGTAAAATGAAAATGGTTCATGGGCTTTACAATACCACCCGTGATATTGATATGCTCAGAAACAGTATTTTCCTTCCCCAGAGTGTCTATAACGAAGCCTGGAGGGATACAGTATCTGCCATCAGTGGTGCTGAGATATACGGTGACCTCTACATGGGCAATGCCGGTACCCTTTCCTACCAGTTTCAGGGAGGGGAAACTGAATTTGCATTGGATGGCGGTGTTGTGACATCCCTTACAGATCAGTCCAGACTTGCTGGCGTCCTATCTGACCCCCAATCCACCCATACCAAACATTCCATGGCCGGTGGCCTTGTATGGTATACCCCCCTTAATGGTCTGCGTCTCAGCACCACGGCATGGGCTGTGGAATTTGATATGGAAACAGAAGCTACAGCAGCTGCTTTTTTACCTTTTCCAGGTTCTGCGAACGTTAAAGCAAATACTGTTTCCAGGGCATATACTGCTTCTTTGGAATATCTTAGAGGACCATTCACCTTTGCAGCGGAATATATGGGTAACCGTTATGAGTTTACCAACCATGCAAAGGGAGATTCTCCATTTGCAAATTTCATTAACGCAGCTGGTACTAAAACCCTGAACACCGAAGGCTATTACGCTGCCATAGCCTACCGTTTTACGGACTGGATGGAGCTGGGCATTTCATATTCTGAGTACTATGCGGACAAGGATGACAGGAACGGAAAACTGAATATCATAGAACAACATCCAAGTTTTATAAATGTCCCAGGAGTAGATAATCCGCGTAAAGATGCCGGTTATAAAGATCATGATGCCTGGCTGAAGGATATTGCCATGACAGCCCGCTTTGACCTTACCCCTAACTGGGTGTTCAAGCTGGAAGGCCACGCCATGAACGGTGCGGCCATTCTCATGAAAGACATCAATTCCGGGGATGATGGTAATCTCAATACCTCTGAAAACTGGTTTCTCTTTGCTGCTAAAATGACGGTAAGTTTCTGATCCTTTGTTATTTTGTGTTCATGCAGGATCTGTTGTGCTCTGCTTTCTATTAAAGTAAGCAGGGCATGACTTATTTTTATAAGGGGGAGGGAAGATGAACAGGGCCTTTTTTAAAATTGCAGGTTTTATATTGCTGTCATGGACACTTTGCAACCTGCCTGCTCTGGCAGCCAATGTGATGACAGAAAAAGAAACAGCCATGCGCCTTCAGCTTAAAAATACAGAGGACGCAGCTCAGGTTCTAAATCAGGCCAATGAGCAGATTGTACAGCGTCAGGCCAGACGTAACAGAAATGTTCGCATGGAAGGTATCCGTGAGTTGTATGACCTCAGTGATAAATATGTTGCTGTTTCATATATGGCTACGATTCTTCCTAATACTCCTGCCATTGCCATGGTCCTTTTTGAGCGAAGCGACACAAGCCTTGAAATGCCGAGAAATTTTCCTTATCTTTTTTTTGTAGGACCTGAGAAAATAGCAGATTATGAACGCATAGATGATGCTGAAATATGTGGGTATTTTAGAGAAATGGGTGTTTCTGACTGCGTCCCTGTTTTTACCCAGAGAAGATGGAACCAGATGCTGTCCGAAAAGGCAGATAAAAATCATACCCACAATATAGCTGATATTCAGGGTATCATTCCCGTAGAGCGCATAGATCCCTCCCTGGTTCGCCACTCCGAGCTTCAGGCAGCCCTTGAAGCCAAAGCAGATATTACCCTTGTAAAACCTCTGCTTATTGGAGGAATTGCAATGCCTGATGGAGAAAATGCCCAGTTGCAGCAGCGGATAGCTGCTCTGGAAGCTCAGGTGGCACGTCTGACCCGTATCCTTGAGGGTGTTCAGAGAAAGGGGCAGAATATTGAGTTTCAGGGTATTAATCTTGTTCTCACAAATGGAGAAGGTCAAACGGCATCAAACAATGGCAATGGCAATCTGATAATAGGTTACACAGATCCTGCAAAAGTTTCAGGTTCCCATAACCTAGTCCTTGGAGAAGGTCATACCTGCACATCTTATGGGAACCTTATTTCCGGAAGAGGACATAAGGTAACAGGCTCCTATGGTGCTGCGGTTTCAGGAACAGATAATATTGTTTCCGGGAGGGCATCTTCTGCCATTGGCGGTGAAGGAAATCGTGCAGAAGGTGATTTTTCTGCAACTGTGGGTGGACGTAAAAACAGAGCCGGTGGAAAAAATTCCATCATAACCGGGGGGGAAAACCGGTCTGTTATGGATGCTAATCCCCACTTTACAGCGGAATAGGAAGGTCTTTTAAATTTGAGAAGGGGAAAAAAATGAAATTTACCTTTAAATCTTCCTTTTTCGTTTTACCATGACCGCTGTACCGGAACCTGTATGATTACCTGATAAGCTTCCGGGAAAAAATGTGAGGAAAAAATGAAATCAAAGCCAAGTTACAGTTCCATCATTTCAGGCATACTGATATTTTTATGCTTATGGATGGTTAACCATGGTATTGCTGCAGCTGCTGGACAGAACAAAGCTCTGTTCATAGGGATAGATGCATATCAGGATAAAACCATACCTTTTCCTGCAACAGCTGCTGAGGATGCAAGGGTACTTGCCGGATTTCTGAAATCAAATATGGATTTTCAGGTCACCTTGCTTTCTGGCAAGGCAGCGGACAGGGCGGCCATCCTAAAGGCCATCCAAAATCTGAGTGCAAGTGCGGGTTCGGACGATACTCTGCTTATATACTTTTCCGGGGCAGCTGAGGTGGAAACTCTTTATGGTTATGGATGGTGGCTGGGATCTGATGCTATCAAAGGTGATTTGCAAAGCTACCTTGAAGTTCGCAGTATTCAGAAAATTCTGCGTAATACAGAAGCAAGAAGGCTGCTTTTGATTTCTGATGCCCCTTTTCCGGATGCGGCCAGCGGTTTTCCTGTCAAAGAAAAAGCTATTCAAAAAAGTTCTGAAAACCAGCAGGGCTTTTCCCACGCTGTTCTCTATAAAAAAGGAAACGAGACAGATCCCCCAGAGCCCGGGATTAAAAATGGCTTACTGGTATCTGCACTAATGCAGAGTTTATCTTCTATGGGTAAGGAGTGGACCGGCGTTCAGTTGTTTTCAGAAGTTCTTTCAAAGACACAGGAAAGCAGTGCTACTTTTGAATACCGGAGCTTGAAGACAGGAAAAGATTTTTCCGGTGATTTTGTATTTACACTTCCTGTTAAAGAAAAAAGCATCCCGGAACCTGTTCTTGTGAAAGCAGAGTCAAAAGCACAGCTTAGCATAGCTTCCAATGCTGATGGGACAATCATCCGGATCAACGGGCAGGAGCAGGGCATAGCACCCTTACAGGGACTTGCTCTGGAAGCAGGAAGGTATAGGGTGGAAGCAAGGGCTGCCGGATATGAAAATTTTTCTGAAGAATTTCGACTTTTACCTGGTGAAGAAAGGGGGCTTGACCTTATCCTTGCTATCCGAAGACCTGAAAATGGACGTCTTATGTTGCAGGTTTTTCCGGAAAATGCGTCCATCCAGTTTGAGGATCAAAAATTATCCTATAGCCCGGGCATGGCACTGGCCCCGGGAAATTACAGTCTTCGTATAGAAGCTCCCCTTTACCAGTCTGCCATTCATGATCTTCATATTAAAGCGGGTGAAATAACCCAGGAAAAAATTGATTTAAAGCTTAAGTCATCCTATGAAAACAGCTTGGCTATGCGTTTTCTTGCAATAGAAGCCGGAGTTTTTGAAATGGGAAGCCCTGAAAATGAAGTTCGTAGAAATACAGATGAAAAAAAGATTTTAGTTGAAATAACAAAACCTTTTATGATGCAGGTCCATGAAGTGACTGTGGGGCAATGGAAAAGTTTTGTTGAGGATACAGGATATAAAAGTGAGGCTGAAACCAGTGCTGGTGCCTATGCCCTGGAGAGAGGTTTTCGATGGGTTCAGGACCGTCATTATAATTGGCAGAATCCCGGGTATAAAATATCAGATGAACTTCCTGTCAGTGCAGTATCTTATAATGATGTTCAAAACTACATAGTATGGCTTCGTGAAAAAGAAGGGCTGTATTACGACCTCCCCACAGAAGCAGAATGGGAGTATGCAGCAAGGGCGGGAAGCAGCGCTACCTATGCATATGGAAATTGTCTTTCCGACGATCAGGCCAATTTTGCGGCAAATTCTTTTCGGGCAGGTTGTGCTGTTGGTGTTTTTCGTCAAAAACCAATGGCCGCAGGCTCACTGAAACCCAATGCCTGGGGATTGCTGGACATGCATGGTAACATGTGGGAATGGTGCAGGGACTGGTATGGAAAATATCTGGAAAACAATATTCCTATTCAGAACCCATCCGGTCCTGATTCCGGAGAAAGACGTATTCTTCGTGGAGGGGGATGGGATACGGATATGGATTCTATCCGTGTTGCCAATCGTTACAGTATGCCTCCCTCAGCAGCTTATGCCAATATTGGTTTCAGGCTTGTGATCAGACCGTAAAGCTTATATTTTTATCTTTGTCAAAAAACAGGGGCTTAAAGCCCCTGTTTTCGTTAAATTATTTTTAAATTTTATTTGTATTCTGAAAACGATTAAATACGATTCATGCAAGTAGGTTTTTAAGTTGGTTATACCGCAGCAAGGTAAAATCGAAACTGAATTTGAAGCTTGAATCAGGGATGATATTCATAGACCTCAGAGAAATTTCGGATAGGGGTTACAAAGCCACCAGGAGCAATTTGTGTCAGAAAAATCTGATTGGAACCAGTATGACTATTTTTAGAAAATGAAAAACGAAAACCGCCCAGATCAGTTTCAAACTGTTGTTGCGCCGTATATATAAAGGATGCTTTATCTAAAGAAGGGCTTTGTTTTAGAATATAGATAAAGGCCTGTAAATTCAAGTAGGCTTCAAAGCCTGGGAAGGTCATTTCAATTGAAGAGTCCTGATCTTTGAAGGCTTCTACAGCGGCAGCATAGGCGTTTACAATAGGGATTCTTCTGTAAAAAGGAAAGGGTACGGCCTGGCTGATAACAACACCCAACCCTGTGTTCATGAGTTTTTCTGACAGCTCAAGGGGATCTGTGTGGCCGACAGCAATAAGATTGATATCACTGCGGTTTTGTCTGATTTCTTTTATAAAATCATTTGTTATATTAAGATCCGCTGCAATGATTATGGCATCAGGGCTGCTGACCAAAATATTGTCGATGGCAGATGTTATTTTTGGGTTTTCCATTGAAACAGGGACAGCAAGCAGCAGTTCCTGCTGTCTTTTTTCCAGTGCTTTGCGTACCCCGTTTATATATTCAATCCCTTTTTCATTTTCAATGTATACAACAGAAATACGCCTCTTACCCGTATCCTGGATAAAACGACTAACAAGCAGATCCATTTCCAGATCTGCATCGGGTCTTAAGGTGAAGATATTAGATTTGACATGGGGACCAGAGGATTTCATGCTTGTATTGGAGCCAAAAAAAAGTGTTGAATTTTTTTCGGCTATACGCAGTGTATCTTTTGTTCCATTATAACCGAAGGCGGCTATGAGGCCGAAAATATCTTCATTTTCTGTCAGTTGAATAAGGTTGTTATGGCGAACAACTGCGTCTCCACCATCATCAATTGTAATAATGCGTAATTGTTTCTGGTGGATTCCACCTTCATGATTAACGACTGAAATTGCAGCTTCCATGCCATGAAGCCATTTGACAGCCTGTGTACTATCCTGGCCTGTCAGGGGAAGGCTTACCCCTAAGCTAAGAAGAGATTTTTTTTCTTCTGACCATGCGGGGGCTGATATGATGAAAAATGCTAAAAAGTACAGAAGAACTGAAAAATATTTTTTTTCCGAACCATAAATTTTTTTAAGTACCATTGCCGTCACCATTTTACCTTGTTTTAGTTTAATTTAATTTTTAACTTCAATAAATACGGTTGCCCAAAGACCTTGTCAAGGAAACCAGAATTTAAAATCCATAAAGATGTTCTATCCAATAAACTTTAGTCATGCAACAATAACAATGTCCTGAACTTAGGGTTTGCCAGTAAAGAATTTTTAGGATATATACTTTTAATAAGTGCTTCTGCATTCTTAATTAGGTGCATAAAATTTAAGTGTTTTTTGAATTAAAAAGCATCGGATGGCTTCCAATGCCCGGTTTCTAACTGTTTAAAATAATGTTTTCCTGGAACTGCTGGATTCAGAGAGCAAGAGTAAGAACACTGATTCACCTGTGTAAGAAATTTTAGCATGGCAGGAATATCATTATATTAGTTCAGAAACAAAATCTGAGTAATATTTTTTCAGAGTGTGCATTGTTACTTAATTACCCAAAGAATCTTTTGAGGAAGGGACTATGGAGTTTACTCTGGATTTAGACAGGCAGCAAATTGAAAACATAGAAAAAGTTCTGGAAGAAGAATTGATCGAGCTTGGCGTTATCAGCGTTATTCTTCTTGATCTTGCAGGCAATGTTATTATCAATCTTGATAATGGTAATACCCATCACGATGTTTACTCCCTTGCTGCCCTGGCAGCGGGTAATTTCGGTGCTGTCAGTGCGATGGCAAACCTCATTGGAGAACAGGAGTTTTCCCTTCTTTTTCATAAAGGTGAGAATGATAGTATCCACTTCAGTAAAGTAACCGATGACCTTCTTTTACTATCGATTTTTGGAAAGGAAGTTTCCCTGGGTTTTCTTCGTTTGAAAGTCAGTGAGGCTGTAAGAAAAATCGAATCTCTCTTCGGATAAAAAAATCGGAGGCTTGCTTTGGCGCTGATTAATCCCAAAAAAAAAGAAGTTCAGGTAAAAATAGTTTATTACGGACCTGGACGAGGTGGAAAAACAACCAACCTTGAATATATTAATCAAAAATTCAAATCCCGTATCAAGGCAGAGATGGTAACTGTAAAAACCTATGGTGACCGAACTCTCTTTTTTGACTTTCTTCCACTCGATATCGGCAGTATCAATGGTTATGATATAAAAATTCAGTTTTATACCGTTCCTGGACAGGTGAAATATAATGCAACCCGTAAGCTTGTGCTAAGGGGAGTAGATGGTATTGTTTTTGTAGCAGATTCTATGGGACTCAGACGTGAAATGAATATCCGTTCTCTACAGAACCTTGAAGAAAATCTTCGTTCTTTTAATAAAGATTTATCCCGTATTCCCCTCGTATTTCAATATAATAAAAGGGATCTTGCAGCACACAATATTGCTCTTCTTCCTCTGGAGACCATGCAGCATGATTTAAATGCAAAGCTGAATGCCCCTTATCTGGAAGCCAGCGCCATCACCGGAGACAATGTTGCCCTGACCATGAAAAAGATTATCTCCCTCACGATTGGATCCCTCAAAAAGAAGCTGGAGGAAAAATAAGTGACGGATAAAAAGGATGCCCTTTCAATGGCATTGGACCAACGTCTTGAAGATCTCTTTGATGAGGACAGTCTTGACGTTGAAGAACCTAAAATACAAGCAGATGAAAAGCCTTTTGCTAAGGGAGACAAAAAGCAAAGCTCCAAACCCAATGATTTTAAAGCAACAGAGTCACAGCAGCCGGGAGGAGAGACCCTTAGGGGGCTCAATGCTCTTTTGCTTTCTATGGAATGGGAAATTGATGACAGTGTTATATCAAAATATCTGACTGAAATTCAACGCCTTCAGACTACAAATAAAAAAGATGCTTTTTTTTTCAATTTTACAAAAATGTTGGAATCCATTGGTCTTTATCTGAAGCGCCACAAGGTTCATGCCCATCAGGATACATTGAAAATACTTCAGGAAATACAGGCAGGTCTTGGTCTTCTTGTGGACATGCAGGATAGCTTGTCTGACAAGGAAAAAAATATTTATTTCAGCCAGACCTATGAGCGGTTTCAGGTTTTCCGTAAACAGATTACGGGTAAATCAGCGGCCGCCAGTAAAAAATCTTCAAATAAAAACACAGAGCTTGTTGTCTTTATACGTGAGATTGTCCGCAAAGAGTTTGCAGTGCTGCGCAATGAGCTGATGGAAGAGATTCGCAGTATTCAGTCCAAATAAGCCATAATACTATTTTAAAGAAAATATTCGAGAAAACAAAAGATGTTGAAAAAAGTAAAAATGTGCAGTGAGAATAAATGACGCTTTAAAATGAGGGATAAGCATGGCAACCTTTTCAGGAAATCCACCGGATCATCAAAAACAAGGATTACTGTGGCGGGGGTCCAGAACAGAGAAAATGACCTTTTCAGGGAACCCTGCTACAATCATTTTCAGGCAGAAAGATGACGGTTATAACCGTGAGATTTCCATGGATCGGGATATGCTCAAGGTTTTTTCACTAATCGATGGTAAACGTAATCTTTCAGATATTGCTTCTCAAGCGGGTATCTCTACAGATATTTCCCTTAGTGTGGCTCAACGTCTTCTGGATTCAGAAGTTATAGAGCTCACTAAAGACGAAAAAGATACAGGTTCCTCAATTTTTATGGATTTTCTGGAAGAAAATCTATCCATTGCCATTGGTCCCATTGCTTCAGTGATTATTGAGGATGAGATTGAACTCATGAATGAATCATGGAACAGCTTTCCTATGGATCGTGCACCGGAACTTGTTAATATGGTAGCAAAACAAATCCCCAGGGAAGAAAAACGGGTTTCTTTTCAACAGTCAATGATTCAGTTTCTAAAAGACATGTCGCATTAAGGCATCCGGAGGAGAAATCTATGACAACGCTGATTTGCGAAGAGTGTGGTAAAATTTATCATCTTGACCCTGAGAAACTTAAAGAAAAGCTTTCCGGAGATGAAGCCAGAACCCGTTGCCGGGAGTGCGGTCATGTGATGCGTATTACCAGAGAACAGCTGGAAGCAGAGCCTGTTAAGCCCGAAGAAAAAAAGCTTGTTGAAGGACCTGAAAAAGCATCAGCACCACCCCCCCCTAAAGAGAATAGACAAAAGAAAAAGTTTGAAGAAAAGAAGAAAGAAAAAAAGGGACAACATCAGGGACTTGGACTCCGGGCAAAGATGTTCTTTCTTTTTCTTTTTATTCCCCTTCTGCTCATGACGGCTTCAGGACTTTTTTCCCATTATCAGTTAAATGAACTTTCAAGTCGCATCACAGGTGAAAGTACTAGGGTTGTGCAAAGCATGGCCGAAGAGATTATTGCTGAAAAAGCCAGATCCGTAAGCTTACAAACAAATATTTATCTTCGCAGCCATCCTGAACTTGGAAGAATGGATTTTAATTATGATCCTGAGTTCAGCCGGATTGCTGTGCAGAGGGTCGCTAATTCCGGATACACAGTTTTATTTGAACGTCCTGGTATTGATGAGACAGATCAGGCTTTTAGAATCTGGGCTCATCCCGATGCCAGGCTCATAGGTGTTCAAATCCTTGGTGTACTTCAGCAGACTCTTGGTCCTCAGTATTTCCCTGAGTTTCGCAGAATTATTGAGGTTGCTGCCAGTGGACGGGAAGCCAGAGGCTATTATACATGGGTAGAGCGGGATGGTCAGCTCCGCCAGAAGTTTGCTGTTATAAGTCCTGTAGAAGGAACCCGCTACCACGTTATGGCAACGGCCTACATCGACGACTTTACAGAGCCGGTAAGACTACTGGAGACAGAAGCCCGGTTCATGGCCACGCAGACCAGAAACATTACCTTTGGTATTCTGATTCTTTCCCTGATTGTCATCGGTCTTTCCATATCCATCTATGGATATCGGATTACACGCAGCATTAAGTACCTCACGGATGCCGCTGACCGAATAAGTGTCGGTGAGCTGGATATGCAGATTTATGTTAGCTCCAAGGATGAAATAGGTAACCTTGCCGATGCTATTTCCCGTATGCAGGACAGCTTGAAACTTTCCATTGAACGTCTCAGAAGAAGGCGTTAGCCTTAAAAAATCAAACCGGGGGTTTTTATTTTTATGGCTGAATTTCTTTTTCCCAATGATACGGCCCTGGTTACGGGGATGAATAGCTATTATATCTCCCTTAAACGTCTCATCGAACATTATCAGGGTGAGGCAGGGTGCGGTTGTTTGCACTTCCGCTCAACTTCTGCGGAAGCCCTTTTGTTCTTTGATGAAAAGAAAATTATGGATTCTGTATTTTCCGATGGGAATGGCAGATCAACGGGCCCTGCTGCTGTAGAGCTTTTAAAAGCCAGTATTGCTGTCCAAAAGTACAGGGTTTCAGTTTATGGAATTGATGCAAAAGCCTTGGAATACTGGATATCCATGATTCATGCCATCCCCATGTCTAAACCTGTTAGCCTTAGATTTGACAAGTTGATTGATGTTCTTGATAAAGAAAATGAAAGTCGTCCGGATACCGGTTATTTTCGAATAAAGGGTGATAAGAAGAGACAGATTGGATGGGTTTTTTTTCAGAATAAACGGATTTATGGTTTCCGTCTTCCCGGAGACAGGGCACCATGGCTGGGTCCTGAAGATCTGCCTGATTTTATGGAAAAATTTAAAGGTTCTTTAAAAATAGAGGTGCTGTTGGGTGAGGTTAAAAAGAAAAAAGAGTCTCAGCCCCAAACAACAGAATCAAATAAAACCCTTGCCCTGCTGGAAGAACTTGTTAGGCACACGGAAAACATTGTGCATGGTATGAAAAGAAACAAAACAGATTTTCAGATTCTATTCAGAAAAATGTGTATAAAATGGGCTGATATCTATTATTTTCTTGACCCCTTTGCAGCAGAACTAAGTTATAAAGACCAGTCTCTTTTCTTTGAGAGTAATGCAGGAAATCGTGAATTGATTGAAGGTGTTACCCGTGTTCTTTTTGAAATAATGAAAGAATCGAATGTAGAAAAACAATATCATTCTGTTTTCCATGACTGGCAGGAAAAATACCGGGAATATCTTGCAACTCTGGAGGTGCGTTTCCCTGAGTAGTAGTATCTTTTTTTCTTTTACGAACAGTACAGATAATTTTCAGGACCATGCATAAAATTTTAGCGGGATAATCGTTTTAATTACTTTAAAAAATCCAGGGTCTTGAATATCAGTAACAAACTTATTGGTATTGTCTCACTGAAATTACTTCCTTAGACTTTTTACTACAACAATGCAGGCATTCACAAATATTGCTGGAATGTGCTGTGGGAGGTTCAATGCATCTGCATGTTTTAATAGCAGACCCGGATACTGAAATTGCAAAACGTATGGCTGGCTGGATAGAAAATCATGGTGAGAGATTTAAATGCATGATCGTTGGTACTGGTATGGAAGCCATCGAGATCCTGAAGAACAGTGCTGTTAATATTCTCATTACGGAACTTATTTTACCTGACCTTGATGGTTTTAGCCTGCTGGACACAATCCAGGCAGAATTTCCTGAAATACCTTCCATTGTTATTTCTGCCCATGGCAAACCTAAAACCCGTGAAATACTGTTGCGAAAAGGGGCTGAAGATTTTCTTGAAAAACCACTTCAGAGCAAAGACTTTCTTGCTGCATTTGAAAATATGTTTCGCCGTATTCAAGACGGTGGTTCCCTCAATGGTGCATCCCTTGATACCTTTGCACAGATGATTGAAATGGAGCAAAAGACCTGTACGCTTCGTGTGATGCATCCTCCCAGTAATGGATATGGGATTTTATTTTTTAAAGATGGAGAAATTATTCATTCAAGGATCCCTGGGGAAGTGGCCATTGATGGTATTTCTGCAGCATACAAGGTACTGGCATGGCAGCCTGTTTCCCTTATGATAGAAAATCAATGTAAAGCAATCAACCAGACCATCCACTCTGATTTACAGGCCATCCTTATGGAAGCCATGCGTCTTAAAGATGAAATGGATCAGGAAGAAGATGATCTTTCCATAGCCATAGAATCTGCTCTGCCTGAGTTGCATTCTGAAGAGGAGCTTATTTCTGACTATAAAGAAATTGATCCACTTCAGAATTGGCTGAATTATATGGAAGATCAATCGCCTGGTATTGAAAGCGTGTATAAAGATGCTTCATGGAGAGACCTTCTTCTTCATGCTCATTTTATAGGAGATATTTTTGAGGCAGGTCCTTTGGAAGCCTGTTACGTTAATATGGAAGAAGCTTCTGAATCTATCATACTTCCAGATGGTAAGGATACCGTTATAGCAGTGAGGCCAGCTTGCAAAAGAGAACTGATGATTAAACTTCTGGTTTCCAATCCCCCAGGAAATCTGATTTGAACCTTTTTTATTTTATGAAATTAAATTGTTATTTGAAAGAAATAAACTGTCTGATACCAATCAGTCTGAGCATACCATTGTAATTCGTCTAAATTAGTAAGGCTACCATTACCAGAGAAGAAATTCAGATGATTTTAAGATTCTCTTCAGATAAACCGCTCCAGTTTTTATGGTGTATCAAGTTTGACATATGATATGTTTTGTTCTGTAGTTTCAGTCTTTTAAATTTATAATACTTTTTTTACCGCGAGAAACAAATGAAACTTTTTTCAGAAATTTTATCCATTGACGATGTCGAAGGAGTTGTTCTGCTTTCTTCAAAAGGAGAACTTATTTCCTGGGTTTTTTCTTCGGATATCAGGTCAAAGATGGAAAAGAAAGATTGGAGTTCTTTATTGAGTAATCCCGAAGAACTTCGAAAAATAGTTCAAAGTTTTGAAGGAATGCAGGAGCTGGAATTTTTTTACACAGACAAAAAAATAATGGTTCGTAATATTTCTCCTAATTTTATGCTTATTGTTATGGGACGGAATGCTTCCACCGATATGGTTCGTCTGGTCTCTGATACCCTTACGCCTCATCTAAGAAAAGCAAAAAAAGGTAAAAAAGCATTGGGTTTTTTAAAGGCTTTTGATTTTTAAGTTTAATAGCTTTTATGCTTTGCCTGCGCAAATTTAATATTGAGGAGAAAAAATGACCATCAGCCACGGGCTTTCAGAGATAGAAATTCGTATTCGTGAAGCAGAAGAATACTATCGTCATGGTCTGTATGCAGAAGCAAGTCAGATTTATGAAAAACTTATTTCAGAATCTTATCTGGATACTGAAACAGCGGATAGTATTGCGGAAAGAATCCGGGAGACAGAAGCTAAAATTAAGGAAATGGAAAGTATCGACAGGCAGGTTCTTTCATCACAGGATCTGGACTGTATCCGTAGTACCTGGGGGAGTCAGGAAAAACCTTCGGATATAATTCAAAGCGGAAAGGCCTTTTCTGAACTGGGACTTTATAAAGAAGCGTTGGGTGAATTTATAAAGTTTGTGGGAAAAAAAGATACTCACATACAGGAAACAGCCCATCTTATGGTGGACTGTCTTATGGTTGTCCATCCCGGAGGTCGTATTCTTGAACCACTGAACAGCTTTCTTAAGGAATCTGATCTTTCGGATAAAGAGAGGCTGGAAGTTCTCTTTGCCTGTGGCCAGAATCTTTTAAAAAGACAAATGCTAGAAATAGCAGAGGATTTTTTTGTTTTAATAAAAACAGAAAAGCCATTCTATCCGGGACTAAGCCTTGAACTTTCTAAATTTGGAGCTGCACAGAAATATTCATCAAGATATGCATATCTGCTTGAAAAAAACCTTGTTACAACGGAAAAACTTCAGCAGGCTCTGGCCATAGCCAAAACCAGAAAAAAAAGTGTGGAATCTATTCTTATGGAAGAATTCCGCATCTCAAAGGCAAACGTTAGTGAATCTTTAAAACTGTTTTATAATGTACCTTTTAGAGATTTTGACCCAAAAATTCCCGTTCCCAACGAACTGGTTAAGAAGCTGAAAAAAACATTTTTGCTTGAAAACAAATGGGTTCCCCTCTCATGGGACCTGAATGCTGTGGATATTCTCATTGATGATCCTAAAAACATTATCAAAACTGATCAGGCCCAGACCCTTCTTAATGCCTCCCATATACGCCTTTTGGTGGGATTCAAAGAAGATATTGATGCATATATTCATTTGTTTTATAAAGAAAAACATGAAGGAGATGATGTAGCGGAAAATCAGGCTGCTTCCAGTGGTTTTGATATGCAGGATATTGTCTTTGAAGAGCTTGATGATGATAATGAAAAGGGACAGGAGGATACCGGAGAAGAAAATTCCGGTCATATTGTTAAAATGGTGGACCAGATACTCGTCACAGCCTATAGAAAAGGCGCATCGGATATCCACATTGAACCTTCACCCCTTACAAAAAAAACCCGCATCCGTTACCGTATTGACGGAGTATGTCAGGAAGTGCTTCAACTGCCCAACCATGTAGCAAAACCTTTGATATCCAGAATCAAGATTATGGGGCGACTTGATATTGCAGAACGGCGCATGCCCCAGGACGGTAAAATTAAGTTTAAAAGAAAGGGGATTAAACCTTTTGAACTTCGGCTTGCAACACTTCCCACTGCAGGAGGATTTGAGGATGCGGTCCTCCGTATCCTTGCAGAATCCGGTGCCATGCCCCTTGAAAAAATGGGAATGAGTAAACGCAACCTTGATTGTCTTCAAAAAATCATCCGACAGCCCTATGGTCTTGTCCTTGTTGTGGGACCAACGGGCAGTGGTAAAACCACAACCCTTCATGCTGCACTGGGTGAAATCAATAAGCCGGGGATTAAAATCTGGACAGCAGAAGATCCTGTGGAAATTTCCCAGGAAGGTCTTCGTCAAGTGGAATGTCAGGCAAAAATTGGGCTGGATTTTGCCAGAGTCATGCGTGCCTTTCTCCGTGCGGATCCCGATGTCATAATGATTGGTGAGATGAGGGACCATGAAACGGCTTCCACCGGTATTGAAGCCTCTTTAACGGGTCATCTTGTTTTTTCTACACTGCATACCAACAGCGCACCGGAAACCATTACACGTCTTTTGGATATGGGATTGAATCCATTAAATTTTTCCGATGCTTTTCTGGGTGTTATGGCCCAGCGTCTTGTAAGAAGACTGTGTACAGACTGTAAGGAAGCTTTTCATCCCAATAAAGAAGAATTTGAAGAAATCCGGACATATTATGGGAAAGGAATGAAGGAAGCAGGACTTGTTTATTCTGATGATTTGACCATTTATCGTTCCGTGGGGTGTCCAGAATGCAGCAATACCGGATATAGGGGTCGTCTGGGGATTCATGAACTTCTTCTGGGCAGTCCAACTGTCAAACAGCTGATTAAAAGGGCTGCCCCTACCGAAGAAATTTTTTTGCAGGGTGCATCAGAAGGCATGACGACCCTGATGCAGGATGGAATTGCAAAAGTTTTCCAAGGTATTACCGATATTGAAGAAGTACGGCGTGTTTGTGTCAGTTGATCCTCTCAAAAATAAAGGAGGGCAACATGGAAAAACTTTTTGTTAAAAATAAGCAGGCAACTTTTATTTGTCCGGCCTGTGGTTTCTCAGCCCTCAGAGATGTCAGCCGTTTTCTCCATATACAAACCTCTATCCATATCCGCTGCCTCTGCAAAAACTGCGGTCATCAATACAGAGTATTGCTGGAACGGCGTTCCTTTGTAAGAAAAAACACTTCCTTTACAGGACGGTATAAAGCCAGAAATAACAATCAACATCAGGGTGTTATGACGGTTCTTGATATTTCAAGGTCTGGCTTAAAGATGCAGATCTTAATTCCACAGATGTTTTCTGCAGGGGATATCCTTGAACTGGAGTTTCGCCTTGATCGTGGCTCCTGTCCAGTTATTCAAAGGGAAGCCATTGTCAAAAACATTCTCGGTAAAAAGATTATTGGTCTTGAATTCTCGTCTTCAACTCACACAGACGCATTAGGTCCATACCTGGCTTTTTTATGAAAAGGCAGATGATTGATGCATAGGATAGGAATGAAACAGTTTAAAACGAAGAGCTTATGGATTTTTTTGCTTTTTGTCTTTTTGATTAGCCATTTCATAAGTGCCCATGCCATGGAAAGGGTAACTGTGGGTTTTATTCCTGACGGAGATACTCTACGCCTCAGTGATGGGAGATGGATCAGGCTAATGGGCATTGATGCTCCGGAAATGGGGCATGGAAACCAGAGAGGAAGCTGCGGTGGAGATATGGCCAGACAGGCCCTTGTTAATCTCATAGGGAAGAAGTCTGTAAATTTGAAAACAGAGGGAAAAGACCGTCATGGTCGTACCCTTGGAAAAATTTATCTTGAAAACGGGCTTTGTATCAATACCGAACTTATACGTTTGGGAATGGCTTGGGTATATATCCATGGGAAGCCTGATGAAGATCAGAAAAAATGGATTGATTTACAAAAAAAAGCGATATTGCAAAAAAAAGGTATCTGGAAACTTATGAAAAAATCATCGCCTGTTATTGCTAACAGGCGGTCTTACCGTTTTCATCTGGAAAACTGCACATTTGCTAAAAAAATAAACACCCGAAACCGGATTTATTTTGCTTCTGCTGAAGAGGCATTTGCAGCAGGTTATGCACCGGCCCGCAACTGTCTGCCCGATCCCATATGCCCGTAAAAAAATATATGCTGTAATATTATGCAGAATCCAGATTTTCTTTCAGGTAGTTCTGAAGGCTGGACAATACACCCGTAAAAACGCGCCTCCCTGTAACCAGTGCATAACTGTCTTCTGAGTCTCCACAGAGACCAGCATAACAAACTCCCACCTCTCTGCCCGGATCTTCCGGATTAGTTGCACCGGAAAGGGCGGCAACGTACATGTCCAATCTTTTTCGCAGAGCAGCAAAATAATCAATTTCTGTGCCGGAACTTTTACATATTTCGTCAATTTCTTTGGAAAGCAGGGATATGCGTTGCCAGAAAAGCTCGCTGAGGGGTGTTTTAGCCGGATGCTCTGCCAGAAAAAAGGCCAGTCCCCAGCCAACGGAAAGTATTTTGAGCATCCGCATTTCATATTCCATGGTGGGACCGGCTATGGAACTTTCCTCTGGAAGTGCCTCCACCAGAGGAAGAATGTCACTACTTTGGGTGGCATAGGCTACAAGTGATTCGGCAATTGCCTTCATCTGTTCTTCCACTTTTCCTCCCTTAGCTGTTGCTGAATTTAAAATTACATAAATTGTTCATCTTCCTATATCCTTATCATATATCTAGCCATGGTGCCATGTATATGGGATAAAAGTGGGGAAGATTGAACAAAGCTTTTGCTTCTCATTTGAAAAGGCATTTGCTATCTTGCCGGAAAAGCCTAAGGGCTGGCATTTTGTAATCATAAGCTTACAATGCTGATTTTTTTAATCCTATGAATAAGCATAAGGAGATATCCATGAAGCGCAGCCTGATACGCAGTACCGGACGTTATATTCCGCCCCGCCTTGTCACCAATGAAGATCTGACCCGCTTCATGGATACAACGGATGAATGGATTCAACAGCGGACTGGAATAGAGCAGCGCTACTGGATACCGGAAGAGGGCGGTGTGGGTGCTTCTGATCTGGCACTGGAAGCTTCCCGCATAGCATTGGATCGTGCTGGATGGAAGGCCGAAGATATTGATCTGATAATCTTTGCCACCTTGAGTCCGGATATTTTTTTTCCGGGATCCGGCTGTTTGCTTCAGGATAAGCTAGGGCTGGACACAACCCCGGCACTGGATATACGCCAGCAGTGTACTGGCTTTATTTACGGCCTTGCCACGGCTGATGCCTATATTAAAGCGGGTATGGTCAATCGTGTACTGGTGGTGGGGGCCGAGGTTCACAGTTCAGGCCTTGACATCAGCACCCGTGGCAGGGATGTGGCGGTTCTTTTCGGAGATGGTGCAGGGGTTGCTTGTGTGGAAGGCGTTGAAACGGACAAGGAAATTGGTATTCTTGCCACTTCCCTGCACGCTCAGGGACGCCATGCCTCAAGCCTTATGCTGGAAGCACCCGCATCCAGATATACGGAACGTATTACCGCGGAAATGCTGGAGCAGGGCCGTCATTATCCCACCATGGAAGGGAAGACGGTTTTCAAACATGCCGTGCGCCGTCTTCCTGAAGTTACCTATGAAGTGCTGGAAAAGGCAGGACTGGGTCTTGATGATATAGACCTGATCATTCCCCATCAGGCCAACCTTCGTATTAATCAGTTTTATCAGAGATCTCTTGGGGTTCCTGATGAAAAAATGTTTCACAATATCATGAGGTACGGAAATACTACAGCAGGCAGTATTCCCATAGCCATGGATGAAGCCATTGAACTGGGAAGGCTTGATCCGAATAAAGACACCCTTCTTCTCACGGCCCTGGGTGCAGGACTTACATGGGCGGGTCTTGTGTACCGTTTTGGTTCGGAAAAGTAAGGTATCCGTCTTTAAGGGCCTTCAGGTAAAAACCCGTTGTCCCCGTGGATGAAAAGCTGGATTTTGAAAAATTTCTGCGCAGCTCTGTGGCCATCAACTTGCCGTTTTCAACGCCGAACTGGTCAAAGGGGTTCAGGTTTTTCAGAAAGCCAGCATAGACGGTTCTGGCTTCAAGAAATGCCAGCAGGCGTCCAATATCTTCTGCCATCAGGTTTTTAAGGGTTATGATACTGACGGGACGGTTTCCGGAGCAGAGCTGCTCAGGCCGTCCCTCAGATCTTCCCAGTGCAAAGGCATCGGCCTGGGCCAGAAGATGTGTCCACAGCTCTTCGTGGGCCTTGTGCCCTTCAGCGGACTGCCTGCATTCAGGTGGCGGCTGTAGAACACCAATAAGGTCCATGGCTAAAGCTCTTCCCTGATGAAGCATCTGAAAAAAGGAATGCTGGGCATCGGTTCCCGTATCTCCAAAACAGAACATGGCCAGCTTGTCATGGGGAAGGGTTTCACCTGTTATCGTGAGGCTTTTACCGAGACTCTCCATATAAAGCTGCTGCATATGTGCAGGAAAGTATCGAAGGGGAGCTGAATAGGGAATCATTGCAAAGGCAGGAAAACCAAGATAATCACCATTCCAGATATCACACAGGGCCGCCAGTAGAGGAAGGTTTTGGTCTGCTGGAGATCTGGCTGCATGGATATCCATCTCCCTGCAACCCGCAAGCAGCTTTTTAACCACATCAGGGCCAAAGGCAAGACTTAAGGGAAGACTTCCCACAGCCGAAGTCACACTGTACCTGCCGCCAATAAAATCAAAAATATTAAAAACTTCAAGGCAAAAAGATTCTGAAATCCTGTCTCCTGGACTGCCTTTACCTGTGATATGAACAATATGCTCAGAGGCTCTGAGTCCTGCATTTTCCAGCCAATTGCGTATCTGGCTCAAATTAATATCAACCACTTCACGGGTTGTAAAGCTTTTGGATACCACCAGCACAAGGGTAGTGTCTGGGTTCAGTTTTCTGGTCTGGGCGATAAAGGCATTGGGATCTACTGTGGATAAAAAATGTAAAGGAAGAAGGTTTTTGTGTCGCGAACTTAAGGCTTCATAAACCGCTTGTGTACCTAAGCGGGAACCTCCGATTCCCAGCAGAAGGACATCGCTGAAAGGCTCTCCCTTTGATCCGCATATTTTTTTTTCATGTACTTTATTGGAAAATTCAAAGGCCTTTTCGTGGATATCGCCAAGTATGCGGGCAATGTTCTGATTATTTACCAGCAATGGGATATCGGGATTTCTTGCAGCGCTGTGAAGAGCAGCACGATTTTCACTCTTATTCACCCTTTTTCCAGCCATCATTGCTGCAAATTTTTCCTGAACTCCGGCCTGATTTGCTTTCTTCAGCAGTAGATTTATAACATCTTCCCATAGATGCTGGCGGGAAAGGTCCAGTGAAATGCCCCCTCCCTGGTAAAAAAGCTGCTGACAGCGGGTTTTGTCTTCAAGGAGAAAACGCATATGCAGGGAAGGTTCCGTTAATATTTTTCCTGCGAGCTCTTTTAAAGACAAATCATGGGAAAATTGCATGGTCTGTACGTCCTGCCTGATTTTGTGCTAAAGGATTGCTGAGCCAGAATCATCCTCTGTTTTGAAGGATGAATGAAAATGCCCAGAAGCTTATAACAGTAATGCAAGTCCGAAGTTTCAAGAATCCGGAGCATATCAGAATGAAAACTATTCATGCAAGACTTTTGGAAAAAGGGGTCAGAATACCCGACCCGGCCCAGATCTTCATTGCAGAAGATGTTAACCCCGACAATATAGAAAATGATGTTATACTTTATCCTGGGTGCAGGATTTACGGCTCAAAAACCCTTTTGCTTTCAGGAAGCAGGATGGGAGAAGAAGGCCCGGTGGTTCTGGAAAATGTTTGTACAGGCCGCCATGTGTATCTGAAAGGTGGCTTTTTTAAAGATGCTGTTTTTCTTGAAGGTGCCAAAGCAGGTAATGGAAGCCATGTGCGTGAAGGAAGCATTCTGGAAGAATCCGCATCCATTGCCCATAGCGTTGGACTCAAACAGACCATCCTCTTTCCATGGGTAACCCTCGGCAGCCTGATCAATTTTTGTGATATTTTAATGAGCGGTGGTACAGGTCCGCAAAACCATTCAGAGGTGGGAAGCAGTTATATTCATTTTAACTTTACACCGGATCAGGACAAGGCAACGGCTTCCATGCTTGGTGATGTGCCTTCCGGTGTCATGCTGGATAAGTCTCCCATATTTCTGGGAGGGCAGGGCGGGCTTGTGGGCCCATGTCGCCTTGCCTTTGGAACCGTAGTAGCTGCAGGAACCCTGCAACGCAAAGATGAGCTACGGGAAAACCGTCTTATCTTCGGATCCAGTCTTAGGGGAGGTAACGTTGAAAGATCTGTGGGTAACTATCCGGGGCTGCGTCGTATTCTTGATCATAATTTTAACTATATAGCCAATCTACATGCCCTTGAACAGTGGTATACCTATTTCAGAGGCCAGCATATTTCCCCTAGTTTTCCTGAAAAACTCCACCAGGCCTTACTTCAGCAGGTGAAGTCTGCCATTTCCGAGAGGATAAAACGCCTTCGACAGCTTAAAGAAAAGCTTGCAGCAGCATCTCTTGCTTCATCCTTTGAAAAAGAGAGCCTGCACAGCTTGTGGATAAAAAAATGTGAAGATATCTGTTTTCTTCTTTCAGAAGATGAAATAGAGAGCAGAAATGAGACAGCGCTTCATTTAAAAAAACAGTTTTTTGACACAATTATATTTGAAAAAGACTATCTTTCAACCCTTGCCGCACTGAATTCGGATCAAAGGAATGCTGGGCGCAGATGGCTTTATTCCATTACGGGAAAAAGGGCAGGGGAGGTATGGGCAGTGCTTGAAGGTTGACTGCTTCATCACCATGAATCCTGAAAGGAAAAATGATGGACAATATTTTTGGAACCGACGGTATCCGTGGCCGTGCGGGTGTATCACCCATGGATACCCTCAGTGTTCTGCGCCTTGGAAAGGCCTTTGGTCTCTGGCTCTGCTCCGGTGTTATAAATACAAAAGGGCGGCCCTCCGTGCTGATTGGAAAGGATACAAGAAACTCCGGAGACATGCTTAGTGCTGCCCTGGCTGCCGGTCTCATGGAATCCGGGGTGGATGTAATGGATGGGGGGATTCTCCCGACACCTGCGGTTGCTCAGGCCGTACGCAGTGAAATAGCGGATGCTGGTGCTGTTATATCCGCATCCCACAATCCCTTTTATGATAATGGTGTAAAATTTTTTGCCAAAGGTGGAATGAAGCTAAGTGATGATGAAGAAAAAACCATATCCGCTATTTTCAGGCACAAGTGGGAAGATGAAGATAAAAATATCATGGGAAGCATGCTTCCAGCATCTGATATTTTAAAGGATTACATCAGCTTTATTCTTACAAAAGCAGGCGAGGGCGATTCTCTTAATGGGATGAAACTGGTACTGGACACAGCCCATGGTTCCATGTATCAGGCGGCACCAGAGGTTTTTCGTGCCCTTGGTGCAGAAGTTCATGTCCTTGCAGCAGAACCCGATGGTATGAATATCAATTCAAGCGTTGGGTCCCAGCATACGGAACTGCTTTCAAATCATGTGATTGAAAAAAAAGCCCATGCAGGCCTTGCCTTTGACGGAGATGGTGACCGCCTGATTGCTGTGGATGCTTTCGGCAAAAAAATCAGCGGAGATGCCCTGCTTGCCATTTTTGCAAGGTCAGCCATGGAGAAAGGACAGCTGAACCCACCTGTGCTGGTCAGTACCGTCATGAGTAATATGGGACTGAGGGAGAGTCTTGAACAGGCAGGCATTGTCCATGAAGTAACCGGAGTAGGGGACAGGCAGGTATTGCAGTGCATGTATGAAAAGGGTGCTACCATCGGAGGCGAGGATTCAGGTCATCTTATTTTCCTTGGTCCCCATTGTACGGGAGATGGTCTCTTTGCTGCAGTTATGCTGGCAAGGCTTTGTAAAATCAGGCCCCTGCATGAACTGGCTGAATGTATGCGCACATACCCTCAGGTTCTCGTGAATGTCCCCGTAAAGAAAAAAAATCCCCTTGAAAAAATGCCCGGAGTTAAGAGGGAAATTGAGCTCGCCGAGAAAAACCTCGGGAATAGGGGCCGTATTCTTGTACGATATTCCGGAACGGAACTTCTTTGCCGCATCATGGTGGAGGCTGCATCTGATGAAGAGGCCAAAGAGGTCTGCAGGAGGGTTCAATTGGCAATCGAATCAGATAACAGCATGTATTAATAATTATAATGTTTTTAAAATATGGAGTTTATGATGAAAAAAAATATCATTGTTCCCGTGATTCTTGCGGGGGGATCCGGGTCCAGGCTCTGGCCCCTTTCCCGGCAGTTGCATCCGAAACAGCTAATTGCCCTGAACAGTTCCCATACCATGCTTCAGGAGACGGTACTGCGCTTAAGCCGTCTTTCCGAGGCCGCAGACCCTATAGTTATCTGCAATGACGATCATCGATTTATGGTTGCTGAACAACTTCGGGAAGTGGGTGTAAAACCTGGTGCCATTCTTCTTGAACCGGAAGGTCGCAATACAGCACCTGCCATAGGTGTATGCAGCATAGAAGCAGCTTCCAGATATGCTGATCCGATTTTACTAATACTTCCGGCAGATCATTTTATAGCAGACCCTGCAGCTTTTATAGAAGCGGTAAGAAAAGGGGCAGGGGAGGCTGAGATGGATAAACTCATTACCTTTGGAATTGTGCCGGACGGACCGGAAACCGGCTATGGATATATTCAAAAAGGTAATGCCCTTGATTCCGGAGCCTTTGAAATTAAAAGATTTGTGGAAAAGCCTGATCTTGAAACGGCAGAAAGTTATGTGGCATCCAAAGATTATCTTTGGAATTCCGGTATGTTTTTATTTAAAGCATCGGCAATTTTAAAAGAATTCCACTCCCTTGTACCGGAAATTCTGTCTGCCTGTGAAGCAGCCCGAAAAAAGGCCAGTGTGGATTTAGATTTTATTCGTCTGGACGCACAAAGCTTTCATGTCTCTCCATCGGATTCCATTGATTACGCCATAATGGAAAAAACAGAAAAAGGGCTTATGGTTCCCATGGAAGCCGGATGGAGTGATCTTGGATCATGGGAAGCTCTCTGGCAGGTGGGAGAAAAGGATCTTAAATCCAATGTAACCCATGGGGATGTACTTACCCATGACGTGCATAATTCATTTTTGCATGCTGAAAGCCGTATGATTGCAGCCGTTGGTCTTGAAAATCATATTGTGGTGGAAACCCCCGATGCGGTGCTGGTTTCTCCCAGAGACCGGGTGCAGGACGTCCGCAAGATGGTTGAGTATATGCGTCTGGTCGGTAGGCAAGAAGCCATTTCCCACAGACGGGTCTACCGTCCATGGGGGAGTTATGAAACCGTTGCCATGGATAAGCGTTTTCAGGTGAAAAGAATTACCGTGAAACCCGGTGCCAAGCTTTCTGCACAAAAACACTACCACAGGGCGGAACACTGGGTGGTGGTAAGCGGGACAGCGGTGGTGGAAAGGAATGGAGAAAGCATTCTTCTTAGGGAAGATGAATCCATCTATATCCCTCTGGGCGCAACCCACAGACTTGAAAACCCAGGAAAAATTCCTTTGGATCTCATTGAGGTGCAGTCTGGCAGTTACCTCGGGGAAGATGATATCGTGCGTTTTGACGATGTTTATGGAAGGGTGCCTGAAGTTTCCTGAGCATTAAAAAAAAGTGAGGCGGTCCTGTTTTAATCCGGAGACCGCCTCGTCAATACTTATATTATATTGAAATAATTCTGACTAAAACCAGATGCTTAATCCCTGTCTCCAAAGATGTGCAGCATCATGATAAAGAGATTAATAAAATCAAGATAAAGGGATAAGGCTCCGAAAATAGCACCTTTTCTAAGGGTGGCGTTATCCAGATCCGCAGGCTGGGAAAGGGCCATCTGTTTAATTTTCTGGGTATCCCATGCCGTAAGTCCTATGAATACAAAGACACCAATATAACTGACAATCATTGTGACCATGGGGCTTCTGAAAAAGATATTGACAACAGTGGCAATGATTATGCCAATAAGGCCCATCATCAGAAAACCACCAACACTGGTCAGATCCTTTTTTGTGACCATACCGTAGGCGCTGGCAGCTGCAAAGGTCAGAGCACAGATAAAGAAGGTGGAAGTAATGGATGCGCTGGTATAAACCAGAAAAATCCAGGATAGAGTTACACCGTTGAGGGCCGCATAAAGTACAAAAAGCCCTGTAGCCATAGGTGCGGAAAGGGACTGAATTTTACTGGCCAGAACAAAAACCATACCCAACTGGGCAATGACCAGCAGAAAAAAGAGTCCCCTTGGTACGATAAACATTTCCGATACCAGATAAGCCAGTACGCCAGTGACAGCAAGGCCTATGGCCATCCAGTTATACACGCTCTGGATAAAACCATTGACGTGGGCCTGAGTTTTTGCTTTGGATGCAAGGACTTTTTCCATTTCCATGCTGTTTTTTCCTCCCTAAAATTATTTTTTCAAGTTTATGAAAAGCCTGACTGAGCGGAAACTCCTGAAAGAGGCGTTCCCATTTTCAGAAAAACTGCCGCAATAGATGCGGTCTCTGCAATTTGGTACTATAAGAAAGGCTGACGCGATAATCAAGTAAAGTCCGTAAGAGGGGCAGTGTTTTTTTATCCCTGCATATTTATCCAGCACAAAAGTTTACATAATGCACATTATGAGGGCTTTATGATATTTCTATATTTGTCAGGTTCATGCGAAACGCTTGTCAAAGTCTGCAAAAAAGCATAGGATCTGCCCATTTTCCGTCAATACTGAAAAAACAATGACGGATAACTGAACAATCAGGATTTTAATTTTTTATGATCCCACCTGTTAACCTTAAGGAAAGGCAACAGCGAATTCCATGGGGACAGAATTTTCCGGAAAAGATGTCCGTAAAATCCACACCATTTCCGAGTTGACCTCTGATATCCGGTCCCGCCTGGAATCTGCCTATCCCTTTGTCTGGATTGTAGGTGAAATTTCCAACCTTTCAAGACCCTCATCCGGGCATCTATATTTCTCCCTCAAAGACAATACCTCTCAGATTGCTGCCCTGATGTTCCGGGGACAAAATCGTCAGCTTCGTTTTCAGCCGGAAAACGGCCTTAAGGTTACGGGGTTTGGCCGCATTACTGTTTATCCTCCCAGGGGCAGCTATCAGATTATACTGGAATATCTTGAACCTGCCGGTGCTGGCTCCCTTCAGTTGGCCTTTGAACAGCTGAAACGGCGTCTTGAGGTCGAAGGTCTTTTTGATCCTGTTCATAAAAAACCCCTGCCCTTTCTTCCTCAACGCATTTCCCTTGTTACTTCTCCAGATGGTGCTGCTCTTCATGATATGCTCAAGGTTTTTAAACACAGATATCCCAACCTTCATATAGAGGTGGCTCCTGTACCTGTTCAGGGTGAAGGTGCTGAGGGGCAGATTGCAGCTGCCTTAAGAAAAATCAATGGTTTGAACAGAAGTGACCTGATTATTCTTGCAAGGGGTGGCGGTTCCCTGGAAGATCTGGCTGCCTTTAACAGTGAAGATGTGGCAAGGGCTGTCTTTGATTCAGAAATACCTGTTATTACAGGAATTGGCCATGAGACAGATTTTACCATAGCGGATTTTACAGCAGATTACCGGGCATCTACGCCTACGGCTGCGGCAGAATCCGCTGTACCGGTTAAAGAAAGGCTTAAAACTGAAATAATCAATAGCCGGAGCCATCTTTGTGCTGCATTTAAAAACCACCTGAACCGGCTTCGCAGCAAAAATCAAAATATGCAGGAAAAACTTCTGCATCCCCGCCGCAGTCTGGTTTTGAGCCGGATGAGGCTGGATGAGACGGAAGAAAAATTGATGCGTCGTTTCAAACGCCTTATTTCATGGAAAAAGCAGCAACTGGGCTGGACGGAAAAAGCCATCTCCCCTGCCCCGCTGTTTTACAGATTGGAGCAAAAACGCATCTACCATGCACAGGTGCATAAAATGCTTCATTTTTACCAGTCAGAAGATATTCTCAGAAAACGGATTGCTTCTGAAAATATGAAGCATCGGCTTCTAAATCTCAGCCCCTTTGCTGTTCTGGAAAGGGGCTATGCCGTGGCAAGAAAACTCCCTGAAAAATATATTATCAAAGAAACTGAAAATCTCAGCCTTGGGGACAGCATAGAAATTCAGCTGGCAAGAGGTTTTATACGCTGTCGCATAGAGGAAATGGATCATGGCAAAAAAAAGCTTTGAAGAAGGACTTGCGCAAATGCAGGCCATTGTGGAAGAACTGGAAAGCGGTGAACTTCCGCTGGAAAAAGCTATCCGCAGATTTGAAGAAGGAATGAAGCTTTCAAAATACTGCAATGACTGCCTTGATGAGGCGGAAGCCCGTCTGACAAAACTTACGGAATCAGGCGAAGAGCAACCCTTTCAAGCGGAGACAGTTTTAAAGGAGGACAGGCTGAAATGACCTTTGTACTTGCAGACCACCTTGAAGTATGTCGCCGCTGGGTGGATCTCTGTCTTAAGGAATGCCTGAATTCCCTCTCCTGCCCTTCCCCCCTTCTTCATGAAGCCATGTCCCATTCTTTGATGGCCGGAGGCAAGCGGCTGCGTCCAATCCTCTGCCTCGGTGCTGCACAGGCCATATCAGAAAACCTTGAACAGGCCATGGAACTATGTCAGGACGTGGCCTGTGCTCTGGAGCTGATCCATACCTACTCCCTCATCCACGACGATCTGCCCGCCATGGATGATGATGATCTCCGCAGGGGTATTCCCACCTGCCACAAGGCCTTTGATGAAGGAACGGCTATTCTGGCCGGAGATGCCTTACTGACTCTTGCCTTTGACTGTCTTGCTTCATCACAAAAATCTGTTTTGCATCCCGGGCTGTGGCTGAATATCATCCGTGCCATTGCAAAGGCCGCAGGTCCGGCGGGTATGGTTGGCGGCCAGATGCTTGATCTTGTATCCGAAGGCAAAAACATTGATTATGTAATGCTTGAAAGGCTTCACAGACTCAAAACCGGAGCCCTGATAGAAGTTTCCATATACTGCGGTGCCCTTCTGGCTGGTGCCGATGATAAACAGCAGGTCGCCCTGTCCGTTTATGGCAGTCATCTGGGGCTGGCTTTTCAGGTTACCGATGATCTTCTGGATGTAACAGGAGATCCTGCTGTCATGGGAAAAGCCGCAGGCTCCGATGCCCAGAGCGGGAAAGCAACCTACCCTTCCCTTCTGGGGGTGGAGGCTGCCACGGAGCTGGCTGAAAGTCTTGTGAAAAATGCCATTGACAGTCTTGATGATTTTGGCCACGGGGCAGATCCCCTGCGAAGTCTTGCAGCCTATGTGCTGGAGCGTAAAAAATGAGTCTTATACCTTTTTGTTTTGATAAAGGAGTTGTTGCCTTGTCTTTACTGGATACCATCCATTCTCCGGCGGATCTGAAAAAACTGGACAGGTCTGATCTTCCAAGGCTTGCCAGTGAAATCCGTGCAAGAATTATTGATGTCACCTCCCGCAATGGCGGCCATCTGGCCTCAAGTCTCGGGGCTGTGGAGCTGACCCTTGCCATTCATTATGTGTTTGATACACCTCAGGATAAACTCATATGGGATGTGGGTCATCAGTCCTATGCCCACAAACTCATTACCGGTCGCAGTCAGGCCTTTGATACTTTAAGAAAACCCGGCGGGATTTCAGGTTTTCCGCGCATCGGTGAAAGCCCCTTTGATGCCTTCAGTACCGGTCACTCCAGCACATCCATTTCAGCGGGTCTGGGGATGGCCCACGGGAAAAAACTTGCCGGAGATTCCCATAAGGTTGTGGCGGTCATCGGGGATGGTTCCATGACAGCAGGCCTTGCTTATGAGGGGTTAAATCATGCCGGAGATTCCAGGGGTAATCTCCTTGTGATCTTAAATGATAACGACATGTCCATATCCCCTAATGTGGGAGCCCTTTCATCCTTTCTCAGCCGGACCTTTTCCGCCAGATACCTGCAGGATTTGCGGGCGGAATTCGGCAGATTCTTAAAATCTCTTCCTAAAATAGGAGATGATGTATATCAGCTGGCCAAGCGTTCCGAAGAATCCTTCAAGGCCTTTGTTACGCCGGGTATGCTCTTTGAGGCCTTTAATTTTGATTATTTTGGTCCCATCAATGGACACAGGCTTAATCATCTTATCGATATTCTTCAGAATATCAGGGAGCTTAAAGAGCCTGTGCTTCTCCATGTTACTACAAAAAAAGGCATGGGTTACCCACCAGCGGAAAAGAATCCCACTTTCTTCCATGGTGTGCCTCCCTTTGATATCAGAAGCGGAGAAAAAATTCCCCCCCCCCCTGCCCCACCTTCCTATACGGAAATTTTTGGCAGAACCCTCTGTCACATGGCAGAAAAAAATGAGAAGATTCTGGCCGTAACGGCAGCCATGCCCGAAGGCACCGGACTTTCTCCCTTTGCCGAAAAGTTTAAAGATCGTTTTTTTGATGTGGGCATTGCAGAGCAGCATGCTGTTACCTTTGCAGCTGGCATGTCCACGGAAGGTTTCAGGCCTGTGGTGGCCATATACTCCACTTTTTTGCAGCGAGCCTACGATCAGCTTCTCCATGATGTCTGTCTGGACGGGCATCCCGTCATTTTTGCCATTGACCGCGGCGGTTTTGTGGGCGACGATGGCCCTACCCACCATGGTCTCTTTGATCTGGCATTCTTACGTACACTTCCCGGCATGACAATTATGGCACCGAGGGATGAAGCGCAACTGGCGGCTATGATGAAAACAGCAGAAAGTCACTCTGGCCCCTCTGCCATCCGCTATCCCAGAGGGGCAGGAACTGGCGTTAATGTGGACATAAACTGCCCTGCACTTTCCATGGGAAAAGGAGAAATACTCCGAAAAGGCAGAAATTTGACACTGCTGGCCTTGGGCAGACCCGTGTATGAGGCCCTGCGTGCCGCAGAAATTCTTGCTGAACAAGGTATTGATGCCCAAGTGGTGGATGCCCGGTTCCTGAAACCTCTGGATACATCCCTTCTCCGGGAAATAGGAATGGAAGGTAAACCCGTCATTACCCTTGAAGAAGGTATTCTTACCGGAGGTTTTGGTTCCGCAGTTCTTGAATTTTATGGGGATGAGGGGATTTCATGCCCCCTACGGCGTCTTGGAGTTCCGGATCGTTTCATGAGCCATGGTAATCCAGATGATTTAAGGAAAGCCTGCGGTCTGGATGCCCAGAGTATTGCTGAAACGGCTCAGATGTTGATGGAAAAGGCGGCGTCATAATGGCAGGCAAGCTTAAAAAAAGACTGGATGCCATTATGGTGGACAAGGGGCTGGTTTTAAGCCGGGAGCGTGCCAGAGCCCTGATTCTTGCGGGAAAGGTTCAGGTTAATGGCTTGCGCGTGGATAAGGCGGGGGCTCAGATTACAGAGGATGCGCATATCGAAACAGATATTCCTGATTTTCCCTATGTCAGTCGGGGTGCCTTGAAACTTAAAGCTGCTCTGGATCAGCTTTCTCTGAATCCTGAAGGTATGGTCTGTATGGATGTAGGTGCATCCACCGGAGGATTTACGGATCTTCTCCTTCGTCAGGGTGCCAGCCTGGTTGTTGCCGTGGATGTGGGCTATGGTCAGCTGGCATGGTCCCTTCGTCAGGACAGCAGGGTGAAGGTATTGGAAAGAACCAATATCCGCCATCTTTCCGAAGAGGCCATGGATATCAAAGTGGATCTTGTAACTATTGATACAAGTTTTATATCCCTGCGGCTGGTCATTCCTGCCTGCAGAAAATTTTTAAAGGAAGATGCCCGAATTCTGGCCCTTGTTAAACCGCAGTTTGAAGTGGGCAAAGGAGAGGTGGGTAAAGGAGGTGTGGTAAGAAACCCTGATGTTCATGCAAAAGTTCTAAAAGAGCTGGAAAATTTTTTCATTTCAGAAGGTTTTTTTGTGGGAGGAGCAATTGCCTCATCCATACAGGGTCCCAAGGGGAATCAGGAATTTATTCTTCCTTTGTGGACTAAAGCCGAAACAAAACAAAAAGAAGAAAACCCGGATATTATGGAGTATGTGTCAGGTTTCAATTTCTGTGAAGCCTCTGCAGCCTCCCTTCCTTCCGGTTCGCATGAGGGAGACGTTTAAACGAAAACAGCCTTTTTATTTTCAGGAGGAAATGAATGAGCGAAAAAGCCAAATTCAAACGGAATATTGCGCTGGTCGGCCATAGCGGATCTGGGAAGACAGTTCTTGCGGAACGCCTTCTCTTTGATAACGGACTCCTGTCCCGCATGGGGCGTGTGGAGGACGGTAATACCGTAATGGATTTTGAGCCTGAAGAAATTGCCCGCGGAGGCAGTGTTTCTACAGGACTTCATGCCTTTTCATGGAAAAAGCATGAAATCATGCTTTTGGATACTCCGGGGAATGCGAACTTTTTTTCCGAAACCCTCCTCTGTATGCAGGCTGCAGAAACCGTTTTTCTTGTTGTAGATGCTGTGGACGGTATTCGGGTGAAAACCGAAGAAGCCATGGAAAGTGCTGCTGAGCAGCAGAAACCGACAGTTCTTTTTATCAATAAAATGGATAAGGAACGAACTGTTTTTAATGATATTATACAGGTGGCCGAATCCCTCCTCAATATCCGTCCGGTAAAGGTACAGCTACCCATTATGAGTGATGAGCTCTGCACGGGTTTTGTGGATCTTATGACTCTTCAGGCTTACATTTTCCAAGAAGACGGTAAATCTCAAAAATCAGATATTCCCGCAGATCTTCAGGATGATGTGGAAATGGAGAGAATGGCACTGGTGGAAGCCATTGCCGAAGCCGATGATTCGCTCCTTGAAAGATATCTTGAAGGGGATGAGCTAAGTGGAGAAGAGCTGGCTGGAGGCTTGAAAAAAGCGGTTACAGATCGTATTTTTGTTCCGGTTCTCATGGGATCTGCCCTTACCGGTGCTGCCATGGATTATCTAATGGACTTTATTATACAATCCACCCCCTGCCCCCTTGACAATTCGCCTCGCAAGGCCATGAAAGGCAATGAGGAAATTCTTGTTTCCTATGATGAAAATGCTCCTTTTTCCGGTTTTGTATTCAAAACCGTGGTGGACCCCTTTGCAGGTCTTCTTAATATCTGCAAGGTGGTTTCCGGTTCTCTGGGTAAAGACGGTGTATTTTTAAATGTTTCCAAGGATGAAAAAGAACGTTATTCCCAGCTTTATCAAATGGCAGGCAAGCAGCAGAAACCCATTACAGAAGCATTTCCCGGTGATATTGTGGCATTTGCCAAGCTGAAAAGCACAGGCACCTTTGATTCTTTATCTGATGAATCCCTGCCCCTTATTTTTCCGCAGGTATCTCCCCTTGCGCCCTGTATGGGTTTTGCAGCATATGCTGCAAAAAAAGGTGATGAAGATAAAGTATTTGCTTCCCTTGCAAGACTGGCCGAAGAGGACAAGGCCATACGTCTGGAACGCAATGCCACCACCAGTGAAATTCTTGTGTATGGTGTGGGACAGGTTCATATAGAAACCATTGTGGAAAAGCTCAAACGAAAATTTAAGGTAGAAGTGGATCTTAAAACACCTAAGATTCCTTATAAGGAAACCATTACCCGCAAGGTGCGGGTTCAGGGTCGCCATAAAAAGCAGACCGGCGGGCACGGGCAGTTTGGTGACTGCTGGATACGATTTGAACCACTGCCCAGGGGAGAAGGGTTCCAGTTCGGCGATGAAATTGTGGGTGGTTCGATTCCGAAACAGTATATCCCTGCTGTGGAAAAGGGTCTTATTGAAGCCACCAGCAAAGGTGTGCTGGCTGGTTTCCCCTGTGTGGATTTTAAGGCCATAGCCGATGACGGTTCTTTTCATGCCGTGGATTCATCGGAGATGGCCTTTAAAATTGCAGCATCTCTTGCCTACAAAAAAGGCATGGAAGAAGCAAAGCCTGTTCTCCTTGAGCCCATATACAATGTTTTTGTCAAGGCTCCCAGTGATTACATGGGAGATATAATGGGAGATCTGAACTCCCGCAGGGGCCGGGTTATGGGCATGGATACCGAAGGTAAATCCGGCACCATCAATGCCCAGATTCCTCTGGCGGAAATTCAGAAATATGCACCGGATCTGACTTCCATGACCGGTGGCCGCGGTACTTTCACTTCAGAGTTCTCACACTATGAAGAAGTACCCGGAGAAATTGCCCAGAAAATCATTGATGCCGCAAGGCAGGAAGCAGCGGCATAGTATTTAAGCCGGCTTGTGCCTCTTTCTTTTTAAAGGAAGTTTTCTTAAAAAGAATAAGGCGCAAGCCTTTTTCTTTACAATATTCTGCTGCTCTGCTACGAAGCTCATTCAATTAATTGCCTTTTTTACTCTGGGACTCTGTTATGTTCTGACCGGAGGACGGGGGATATATCCATAACGGATTTCGGCTGATCCCGCGGGGGGCTGGGTTGCAGATCCGTTTACAATCATTTCAGGTTATAAGTTTTGAAGGAAGGAAGTATGCGCAGAGATATCGTTCATGTGGGTTCGGGGAAACTCACCTATGAAATTCGGGAAATTGTGGCCGTAGCCCATGAGCTTCGGCAGATGGGTGTTGAAATAACATGGGAAAATATCGGAGATCCTATTCAGAAGGGGGAAAAGGTACCCCAGTGGATCAAGGACATTGTTCATGATCTGACCAAGGACGATGTCACATACGGGTATGTTGCAACGCCCGGAGTTGAAGAAACCCGTGAGTTCCTTGCAGCCCAGGTGAATGCAAGGGGCGGATATCAGATCTGTGCCAAAGACATTCTGTTTTTTAACGGCCTTGGTGATGCGGTTGCCAAGATTTTCGGTTTTCTCAAAAGAGAAGCCCGTGTGATAGGGCCTTCCCCTGCCTATTCAACGCACTCTTCGGCGGAAGCCGCCCACTCAGGATATGAACACCTGACCTATGAGCTGGACCCATCCAATGGCTGGATGCCGGACTTGGTAGATCTGGAAAACAAGGTCAAATACAATGATTCCATTGCCGGCATTCTGCTGATCAATCCTGATAATCCCACGGGCGCTGTCTATCCCAGAGAAATTCTTGAAAAAATAGTAGATATTGCATACCGATATGATCTGTTTGTCATATGTGATGAAATTTATGCCCATATTGTGTACAATGGTTCAGAAACCTGTCACCTCAGCGAGGTTATCCGGGATGTTCCAGGGATGGCCCTTCGTGGTATTTCCAAGGAATATCCTTGGCCGGGCAGCCGGTGTGGCTGGATTGAAGTGTTTAATCAGGATCGCTTTCCCATGTTTGCCACCTATATCAAAACCATACGGGACGCGAAGATGCTGGAAGTCTGTTCAACCAGTCTGCCGCAATTCTCCATTCCCCTTGTCATGGGAGATCCCCGTTACAAGGAACATCTGGCAACACGGGCAAAAACCTTTGAGATGCGTGCCAATGAAGCCTATGATGCCTTAAAATGTGTCAAAGGAATTTCTCTTGTACCTGCCCATGGTGCCTTTTACATGACCGTTCTTTTCGATGATAATGTATTGAATGCAGGCCAGACCCTTCCCATTGAAAATTCTGAAGTCAAAGCCTATGTGGAAGCAAAGGTAAAAAATGTAGAGGTGGACAAGCGTTTTGTCTACTATCTGCTGGGGGCTACGGGAATATGTGTGGTACCTCTTACTGGTTTTTGCTGTAAAAAACAGGGATTTCGGTTTACACTCCTTGAAACCGATGATGTGAAACGTCCCTGGATCTGGAAAACTCTGAAGGAAAGTATCGAGCACTATATTGCTTCTGCATAAACAGAGAAGGAGTCCTGTATTTTCAGGGCTCCGCCCAAAGGAGGTTTCCGTGCTTCACCCACTCATTGCCCAGTGTATGCATGCATCCATCCGACAGCAGAAGAACATTTATGGCAGATACATTGATTCCCTTGTCATGATGCAGGCGGAAATGGAAAAAAATCTTGCCCTGATCTACACGGATTTTAATTCCATTCCCGTGGAGGTAAAGGATATGGTTCAGGACCTGGGTCTTCGCATGAATGCCTGCCGCAGTGCAGGAAAAAAACTCATCAATGCCCAGTTTGATTATTATATGGAATTATTTGAGAACAATAAAAAACCGTGAATGAAGAATTATCGGGTGAACAGAAAAAAGCCCTTGCCATGGCCCTGTCCATGCTCAGCAGAAGAAATCTCAGTCGCATGGAACTTCACCGTCGCCTTTTGAAAAAAGGTGTTGCGGTTCATGCTGCTGAAGCAGCCCTTAAAATCTGTATGGAAAAGGGCTATATTGATGAAGAGGAAAGGGCTTTTCAGATAATTCAATCCGGACTGCGATCCGGATATGGTCCCTTGCGCATCCATGTGGATTTACGCAAAGGCGGTATCCCCGATAATCTCGGAGAAAGAATGCTTGAAAATACCCTCAAAGAGTCAGACGTAAACATTCTTGCCAGAACCGCCCTGCGTAAACTTGCCACGGTACAGGAAAAGAATCCTTTGAAAAAAAAAGCAAAACTTTACCGTTTTCTTATTTCCAGAGGCTTTCCTTCCCCGGATATTATGGATTTTATTCAATCCCTCGACTGAATGCCCGCCTTACCTCTTCACCAATGATAGCAATTCCCTTTTTTACCACCTCTTCAGGCTGGCTGTAATTCACCCGTATGCATTCCTGACGGTGGGGCCAGTTTTCATCTTCAATTCCGGGGAAAAAATAATGGCCTGGCACCACCAGGACGCCTTTTTCCTTGAGCCTTTCATAAAGTTTTTGACTGCTGATGGGAAGGTTGCGGAACCAGAGCCAGAGAAATATGGCACCTTCTGGCTTATGGATAAAAAAATCCGTACCTTCCAATGCCTTTTCAAATAGTTTCACAGCTTCTTCGGCCCGCTTTCTGTAGTAGGGCTTAATGACATTCCGGCTTAAGGAAATAATCTCACCGCTTCTGACAAGATCCATGGCCATCATGGCTCCGAAACTTCCTGTCGCAAGATTCATAACAGCATTCATCCGGGAAAGGGCACGGACAATTTCCTGCCTTGCAATGACAATACCCGTCCTTGCCGCAGGCAGTCCCAGTTTGGAAAGACTCATGCATAAAACTATGTTTTCATTCCAGAAAGGTCTGGCTTGGGTAAAAATAATATCTGGAAAAGGAGTTCCATAGGCACTGTCCAGAATAAGTGGAATACCTGCTTTTTTTGCCATCAGATCCAGAGTGATCACCTCTTCATCGGTGAGCACATTACCTGTGGGATTGGTGGGTCTGGATACGCAGATGGCTGCGGTTTCATCGGACATATGGAGATTTTCAAAATCTATCCGGTATTTAAAAAATGGCCTTTCAAGGAAATCTATCTTAGGTTTGAAGGAAATGAAAAAATCCGGAACAAGGCCTGCATCGGCATAACCTATGTATTCAGGTGCCAGGGGCAGCAGAATTTTTCTTTTTTTGCCGTCCGGGCATGGGCCTGCAAACATGTTGAAGAGAAGAAAAAATGCGGACTGAGATCCATTGGTCAGAGCAATATTCTTCGGGCTAAGATTCCATCCGAATTCCTTGTTCAGGAGATCTGTAAGACCTGCTATAAAATTTTTTTCTCCCTGGGGTGGATCATAAATACCGATCATCCGACGGATTTCTTCGCTGTCTCCATGGATTTTTTTTAAGCGTCTGGCCATGGCTTCTTCCACTTCTGGAATATGGGCTGGATTGCCGCCTCCCATCATGACCATATCCCCTTTACCGGACAGTGTATTGCCCAGATCATCCATTAACTGTAGTATACCACTTTTGGAACTGAATTTTTCACCGAAGGTGGAAAGACGCATCATAACCCCTCTTTTTTCCAGATATTCCCCCGAAACAGCATTCAGCAGGAACTGGCCTTTTCTCATATCCATACACTAAAAAGGACAAGACCATTTCCGCTAAAAAATTCATGCGGAACCGGTCTTGTCCATTAACATTTTTTTAACAGCGGATAAGGAATCCGGAAGAATATCATATTTGTGATATCAGACCGGCAATTTTACCAAAAAATCAGTCCTTTTCAGAAAAACGAACGGACTCGGAAACGTCTACGGATTCGGGAAATTCAGTAAAAGGAAATGGTTTTTTATTTTCATTGAGGGAGATATACCTCAGAATGCGGTAGCTCAAAACGGCAAGACGGTCCGTCAGGCTGCGCAGGGGCTCCAGATGGTTGAGCGTAACCAGAACCCAGATATATTGTACACAGGAAAGAAAAATCTGGATGGTTTTCAGAAATTCTAAAACTATAAAAAAGAAAATGGTGTAAAGAAGACGAATGGCAATGTCCTTGCGGGACATAAAAAAGTTTTTAGCCTGATCCATGATTATTTTACTCCTTCAATCCGTTTGAATGTTTTCAACTTCTGCCCGGATCCTTTTACCATGTTCTTTTTAAAAAGGCAGCCATATCTTTTCCATAAAAAGATCAGTTTATATTTTTATTGCTGGTTTTCATAAAAGGGGCTTGATATTCCTTGCCATCAGAACCTATTCTTATTGCCGATTCTATGGGCAGACACAGGGCCTGCCCCTGCATTCATAACTGAAAATAAAGTTGCCATCAAAATTCTTAAATCTTTTTACGGAGTCCTTATGTCCCTTAAAATATCCGTTATTGGTGCAGGCCCCGGTGGTTATGTGGCTGCCATCCGTGCTGCTCAGCTGGGGGCAGAGGTTACCCTTGTGGAAAAAGAAGCTTTGGGTGGCACCTGTCTTAACTGGGGGTGCATTCCATCGAAAGTCATGGTCAGTGCAGCCGCAACCATGCGCCAGATACGCCATGCTTCATTATCCGGTATTCATCTGGACTCTCCACCTGTTTTAGATATGAAGACTTTGCAGAAAAGACAACAGACTGTGATTGCCACCCAGCAAAAAGGCATTGATGCTCTGCTCAGGCAAAACAGGGTTAAGGTAATTTGCGGATCAGCCCGCATTGAAGAAAAAGGCCTTCTTTCAGTAACAACTCCGGATGAAGAAAAAACCTCCTTAAAATGGGATCGTCTGATCATTGCCACAGGCACAGCCCCTGCAAGTCTTCCCGGTATTTTCCCCGATGGAATAAGCTGCCTTTCTTCCAACGATTTTCTGCGCATGGAATCTCTGCCATCATCGGCCCTTATCATTGGAGCGGGCGTTGTTGGATGTGAGTTTGCCTCCATCCTTTCAGGCTTTGGTGCAAAGATAGATCTTGTTGAGATGGCAGACAGGATTCTTCCCCTGCCGGATCTGGATGTTTCGGCATCGAAGCTTCTTGCAAGGGAATTTAAAAAACAGAAAATCGGCATCCATACATCCAGAAAAATCGTACATCTGGAAAAAGATGAAGATGGTATTCTTGTGAAGCTTGAAAAGATACCTTCAGGAACACAATGCCTGGAAAAACCGGAATCCCTCAAGGCCACCTGCCTTATTCTCTGTGTGGGCCGCAGCCCGAATACCATGCATCTGGGCCTTGATAAGCTGGGCCTGAAAACGGATGACCGGGGTTATCTGGCAGTTAATGATGCCATGGAAACTGCCTGTTCCGGCGTTTTTGCCATAGGTGATGTCACAGGTCCTGAAAGAATCATGCTGGCCCATGTGGCTTCAGCAGAAGCAGAGGTGGCAGCGGCAAACGCCATGGGCCAGAAGAAGACCATGTACTATAATGCCATCCCTTCGGCAATTTTTACTGAACCTGAAGTGGCCTTTGTGGGTTTGAGTGCTGAAAAGGCAAGGGAAAAGGGTTTTTTAGTTAAAACCACAACCGTATTGATGCGAAGCCTCGGAAAAGCCCATGCCACAGGTCTGCTTGGTGGCGAGGCTGTTTTTGTAACGGAAGAAAAAAGTGACAGAATACTGGGATGCCATATAGTGGGAGGACATGCTACGGAGCTTCTGGCCGAAGCCACCCTGGCCGTAAACAGAAAGCTTCTGTTAAAGGATATAGCAGAAACCATTCATGCTCATCCTACATTCAGTGAAATTTTTTCAGAAATGGCATTCAAGGGTATAGGTCAGGGGCTTCACGGATAGATCTGATCAGGTATCACTGTTTTCTTCATCTTTTTTCTGTCTGCTTTCCTTTGTTTGACCCGAAGGATCAAACAGATATCCTACGGAGCGTATGCTTTTAAAAAATTTTGGCTTTCTGGGGTTCTTTTCAAAATAGCGACGAAAACGCACAAGAAAATTATCTACAGTGCGGGTGGCAACGGGGGCTGCGTATCCAAGGGCTCGGGTAAGGATGGCTTCTCTGCTGACGGGTTTGCCGGGGTTTTCCGCAAAATATTTTAAAATGCGGAATTCCTGATCCGTCAGGGGGACATCCTCACCGTCAACAACCGCAACCCTCCGTTCCCAGTCGATGCGGTGATCTCCGAAAAAAAAATCCCCGGAACCTGTCTGCTTTATGTTTTTCCCCCGCAGAAGAAGCCTTTCCATGCGCAATTCAAGTTCCTGCAGATCAAAGGGCTTGGCCATGTAATCATCACACCCTCGCCTGAGACCTGCTTTGCGGTCTTCCACCTCCCCTTTGGCCGATAAAATCAGAACTGGCAGATTGTTGTCGGTTTTTCTTATCCGCTCAAGGACTTTAAGCCCGTCCATGTCCGGAAGCATTCGGTCAAGGATCACAAAATCCACAGAACCTTCTTCCCATATAGCAATACCTTCTTTTCCTGAAACCGCACAGAGAATCTCATAACCTCCAAGGTAAAGGTTCAGGCGAATACCCTCAAGAAGGTGGGGATCATCTTCTATTACTAAAATTTTATTTGTCATAGCAAAGCTCTCCAGTCCGCAGGGGCAGGTTGATAATGAAGGTACTGCCCTTTCCGGGCCCCTCGCTTTCAGCCCATATGCGTCCTTTGTGCATACGAACCACATGGTGGACAAGGTGCAGACCAAGCCCTGTACCCGGCACTGGCCCCCTGGGGTTTATCCTGAAAAATCTTCTGAAAATCCGTTTCCTGTTTTTTTTATCCAGACCGTGGCCATTATCACGAAAACTTAAAATCAGTTTATTTTTTGTTTTTTCCATATGAACGGTCATGGAAGGTTTCTCTGAATCATTATATTTAAAAGCATTTTCCATAAGATTGCCCAGAACCATGGAAAAAAGTCCCGGATCCAGCGGATAATAAATTTTTTTATCTTCAGGGTGAAGCTCGAGGGCAAGTTTTGCCACCTGAGGATTTGCATGGTAAACGGATAGAATTTTTGCTCCAAGGTCGGTACATTCCAAAGAGAGCGGTGTCATTCCCCCCTCTATTCGGGCAAGGTTTAAGATTCTTTCAATCTGCTCAGAAAGACGTTCGGCATCTTTTTTCATGAATGTAAGATATTTAAGTTCTTCACTCCTAGGGAGCTCATGCCTTAAAAAAGTATCCAGATAAAGCCGGATAGATGCCACGGGTGTTTTCAGCTCATGGGTGAAGCTGCGGATAAAACGGCGCTGCATACGATACAGAGACATGGCTCGCCTGTAATAGAGATAAATCACACTTAAGCCCACAAGAATAAGCCCCACCAATACAGAAAGTGTCAGGATGACACTGAAGGTTTCAGGGGCCATAACCCGGTCCAGATCAAGATTCAGGTTACCTGCCAGATCCATCAGCCCTGCCCTGACTTCCATGAACCAGCGGATGTAAAGAAAAAAAGAAATCACCAGAGCTGTTACGGAAACAAGCATGACAAGCATGGTGTTTTGAAGGCTTCGACGCAGTCTCAAAAATAATTCTCCATAATAGTTTGTATACTTCTTTTATCGACATTACTTTGTTATTATGTCATGTTTTTGATGTTTTACCATGAAAAACAGATAACAATTCCTGAAATTAAGAGGAGACCTATGGATCAGGTACGTATCATTGATGTAAAAGAGGATATTCTGGCAGACAATGGGGCCATGGCCGATGAACTTCGCTCCCGTTTAAAAAAACAGGGCCTTTTTCTTGTCAACCTGATGGCTTCACCGGGAGCAGGAAAAACCAGTTTTCTCCTTAAAACGGCGGCCCTGCTTTCTGAAAAGTTTGAAATGGGCGTTCTTGAGGCTGACATAGAATCGAGTGTGGACGGAGAAAAAATGGCTGCTGCAGGTCTCCCTGTGATACAGCTCCGTACTGGTGGTTTCTGTCATCTGGATGCTTCCATGGTGATATCCGGTCTGGATGAAATGAATCTTGAAAAGCTGAATATTATTTTTATTGAAAATGTTGGCAACCTTGTCTGCCCTGCAGAATTTGACACAGGCGCACACCTGAACATGATGATTGCCAGTCTTCCGGAAGGAGATGACAAGCCCCTTAAGTATCCGCTGATGTTTTCCGTCTGTGATATTATCATTGTAAATAAAACGGATATGCAGACTTTGTGTGATTTCAATCTGGAGCGTTTTACAGATCATGTCCGTCGGGTTAATTCCCGTGCTGCCATCATCCCTGTGTCCTGCACAACCGGAGAAGGTTTTCAGGACTGGATTGCTGCTCTGGATAATAAAATAAATGGCTTCCAGAAATAACAAAACTGAGATTTGCTGAACACATAAAAACAATTCCATCAAATAAAGGATATCCCCATGCATATTCCAGACGCCATGATTTCGGGGCCTGTGTGTTCGGTAACATCCATTCTTGCCGCAGGGCTTATCGGAGTTGCCGCTTATAAAGCCATACGAACAGAAGCAAAAACTGGTCCTGTGGATTTTGCAGCAGTCACTGCCCTGATTTTTGTTTTTCAGATGCTTAATTTCCCGATAAGTGGGGCTACATCCGGACATCTCATGGGTGGTGTTCTGGCCGCTGGGCTTCTGGGAGTTCCGGCTGGCATACTTTCCATATCCCTGGTTCTTTTAATACAGGCAGTGTTTTTTGGTGACGGTGGTTTGACCGTTTTAGGTATGAACATCCTTTTAATGGGGGGAATGGGAGCAGGTTTCGGCGGCCTTTTGCGCCATGTCCTCATGGGAAGCAGAAGGAGTTCCCTTGCGATCCATCTGTCTACGGCCTTTGCTGCATGGATATCCGTGATGGCTGCAGCCCTGCTCTGTTCCATTTTTATTGCAGCAGGAAGTGATGCCAGTCTTTCGGGTATCATCGGCCCCATGCTCTCCGTCCATGCCATCATTGCCTTTGGCGAGGTTGTTCTCACCCTTGTTTTGATGAGCTCAGCAAGGTATTTCCCCCGCCTGATTCTTCCCATGTCTGGAGCCCTATTTATTACGCCCTTTGCTTCAGGATATCCCGACGGCCTTGAGTTTGTGGCAGAAAAATTCGAACTTCCAGAAGGTATACTGCTTTTTAACGCACCCATGCCCGACTACAGCTTTCCTATGCTTCCTGAAAGCCTCTCAGTTATTGCAGCTGGCCTTGCCGGTATTCTGATCTGCCAGATTCTTGCCAGAGGCGGCATTATACTTTTCAAACGAATTCCAGGACCTGCAGGCAAAGGAGAATAATGTATGGAAGACCTTTACCGAAAACTTCAGCAGCACCTGCATCAGCTTCCATGCGGATTCCCCGAAGGCCCTTCGGGTACGGATATAACCCTTCTAAAAACAATGTACACACCTGAAGAGGCTTCACTCTGTCTCCTTCTGACACCGGAAGCCCAGACGGCCCGTGAGATTGCTTTAAAAAATAAGAGCGATGAACAAGGTACTGCTGCCATGCTGGATGCCATGGCGGAAAGGGGGCTTCTTTTCAGGCTTCGGGTGGAAGGAAAAAGTCATTATGTGCTGATGCCCTATATTGTCGGTACCTTCGAGTTCCAGCTTAACCGCCTTTCTCCGGATTATAACAAGGCCCACAACCATTATATGATGGATGCCATGGGCATGGAGGTTTTCGGAAGCAAAACTTCACAGTTTCGAATACTTCCAGTGGAAACCGCCATTGAAGACACCCAGACCATCATGCCCCATGAAAAAATACGCCGCTACATTGAAGAAGCGGAGCTTATTGCCGTAAGCGATTGCCTTTGCAGAAAAAAAGCCCATGCTGAAAACAGGGGCTGTAATCATTCCTTGAGGGTATGTCTCAGTCTGAACGAGTTTGCCAGGTTTTATCTGGAATCGGGTATGCCAACGGAAATTATAAGCAAAGAAGACGCCCTGAAACTCATGGAAGACTGTGAAAGGGAGGGGCTGATTGCCCACACCCAGAATGCAAAGGAAGAGGTTTGTTATATCTGCAACTGCTGCGTCTGCTCCTGTGGTATTTTTTCCACAGTGGCTAGATTCAATCTCCACAGTCAGATTGTGCGGGCTTCATGGCAATGCAATATCAATCAGGAGTTTTGCACAGGTTGTGGTGCCTGCATGGAACGCTGTGCCTTTGGTGCCCTCTTTGCTGGTGAAGACAAAAAAACAAAGGTTAGTAAAGGAAAATGCATGGGTTGCGGCCTGTGCAAGAGCAGTTGTACATCCGGTGCCATCAGCCTTGTGCAGCGTGAGGAGGCTTTTCAGCCGGATGTGGCAGCAGATCCTCAGGATATGTATGATCGTATGCAGAAGGAAAAAAACAGACCTTTGCGTATGCTTTCCATGAAAAATCTTAAAGCCGGTATTCTTTCCCGGTAATTATTCAGCATATCGTATCCCGGAAAATTAATTTCAGAATCTTGGTTCCAACAAAAGACAATCGGGCTGTTTGTGAGTGACATTGCAATCGTTTCGGATTCCGGCACTCAAGCCATAAACCCATGCCCTGCCTTCTGAGCTGCCTGTCAGCCTGCTCAGAAGGCAGGGTTTTAAGAAATATTCATCGCAGTTTCAGGGTCCAGTCCTTCAGAGCGGTAAGGAGTTTTCCTATCTGTTTTTGGATTTTTTCGTCCTTAAGATTACCATTGTCCTCAAATCCGCCTGCAAAGGCATTGCAGAAAATTTCCGGTGTATTCAATACGTGCAGATTCAAAAACACACAGACCTGACGGAGGTGATACTGTGCCCGTGCCGTTCCCATTCCGCCACCGGCTCCCATAATCGCCGCTGTTTTTCCGGAAAGAAGGGCATTATCCGGTTCACGGGAAGCCCAGTCCAGGGCATTTTTAAGGGCCGGTGCCATGGAATAATTGTACTCCGGGCAGGCCAGAAGAAGTGCATCTGCTTTTTCAAGGGCCTTAAAGAAATCCTGCACACTTTTGGGTTTTTCTTCCATATCCGTATTGTAAAAAGGAAGTCCTGAAATATCTGCAATCTGAATATCAAGACCTTCGGGAGCCGCCTCCTGTGCATAACGCAGAAGCCCCATATTGGCAGAACTCTTCCGCAGACTGCCACAGATACCCAGAACCTGAATTTTCTCCATGGTACGCTCCTTTTTTGATTTCGTTGAAAAACAGAAGGTTTAAAAAAATACAATGCTGTATTGCAGTATGTTTTTTTTATCCCATCCTATTACAGATATATATAATGTTCACTCTGCATAAAAAGTCCAGAGATGATTTGGATTGGAATGATGCAAAGTGACAAGGAAAAACTGTTTTATCAAAAGCTGAAAGTATCCGGTACCGGGGAGTCAAGGCGCAGTATGCCTCCGTCAGGCATGGGGCATTCAAGTCCATGGGCATGGAGCATGAGCCGGGGATAATTTTTCTGCAGATTTTTATCACCATAACGAAGATCTCCCACAATGGGATGGCCTATGTGGTAAAGATGCACACGGATCTGATGCCGTCTTCCGGTTACGGGAAAGGCAGCAATAAGACTTTTATCCCTGGCCTCCCTGATCACTTCCCAGCGGGTAAGGCTGACTTTACCTTTTTCAGGGTCAATTCCCATCCGTCCTGATCCAAAGGCCCGGATGGAAGCATGTATACTTCCCGCTTTTTCTTCCGGACAGCCATGGACAAGGGCCATATATGTTTTTTGAACTCTGCGCTGCTCAAATTGAAGGTTCAGGTAACGATGCATTTGGGCAGTCTTTGCAAAAAGAAGGATACCGCTCACTTCCTTATCCAGACGGTGGACTACAAAAAGCCGCTTTCCCAGCTCTTCTTCAATTATATGAAGAAGACAGGCACGCTCATTATGCCGTTCAGGAATAACCGCTATTCCCTCTGGTTTTTCCAGGGCCAGAAGCCCCTCATTTTCAAATATGATATTTAACATTTCTGCTTCCTTGCCATCAGACAAAAAGTAACGCCCGGAACCTGTAATGGCACGGGCGCAGAGTTGCTTTCAGCCTGTTTTTATTCCTGCTGGAAATTTTTTTAAAATTTATGTTCAAGCCTTCAGGCTGTCCCCCAGACCCACTGGCCTCAATCTTTTTTTTCTTTGTTTTTTTCCTGAGTAAAAAAGTCCATGAATGGTGCAAAGGGAGAAATACCCGTTATGGTTTTTTGTGCCATGCCGGAAAGATCAATCCCCAGATCCAGCATACGCCTGAACTGCTCATCAAAGGCGGATTTCTGATGAAGGTAGTTTCCAAGGATCTGCTGTAGGTATTTTTCAAAAAATTCACTGAGAATATTATCCCCATAGCGAATAATCAGATGAAGAAGGGGAACCGGCAGAAGGGCATTTTTCTGGCGGGCCTCTTCCAGAACAATCTGTGTAAGAATGAAAGCCGTTACATCCTCTTCTGTATTCACATCTATGACATGGATACCCCTACCCTCCCTTATCAGAAGCCTAACTTCCGCCAAGGTGACATATTTGCTTTTTTCAGTATCATACAGGCGTCGGTTGGCATATTTTTTAATCAGAACTTGGTTTTCCATCTTTTCCTCCATACTATTGCACTGCACAAAAAAACAATTTTATAAGACTTACACCAGATAATATCCCACGATACAACTGGAAGAAACAGGCCTTTGATTCAAAAAATATCATTATTTATAAATATAATGGCTCCCTGTTATTTTTTTCTTGACACAACGCACAAAAATCTTATTATCTAACCATGAAGTTGCAGTGCAACATTAAAATACACCAAATAGAATAATCAAAGGAGAATATACCATGGAACCCAAAATCATTGCAAAACAAATCCTTGATTTTCAGAAAACCATTTTGAACAATTTTTACGCAACCAATACTGCGGTGCAGGATCAGGGAGAAAAAATAACAAAGCAGATTCTCGATCCACTGCCCCAGGTTCCCCAGCAGACAAAAGATCTTGTGCATAACTGGATAACAACCGTGCGGCAGGGACAGGAAAAGGTAAAAAAATTTCAGGATGACAGCATTAACCGGATGGAACGCTTTATTCAGGAGACTCCCCAAAACTAAAAAAAGAAGGGAGGGCCTATGGATCCCCGAACCATGATACTGGAAATGCAATGTACAGGGATTGATTATATGTGGTCTGTTCAGGAATCACTTCAGCAACAGAGCGAAAATCTGATACTGACCTGGTTTGCTCTTTCAGGCCTACAGACTGGAAAACGTTCGGAATTTCATGTCAGAAGATGGCTGGAAATTTTTAACAGAAGCCGTGAGGATGCACGAGACAGCAGCAGAGTGTTTCTGAACAAGGTGGAATCCAGGCTCATCCCTTTTTAAAGATAAAGATCCCCTGAAATCTAATATCAGGGGTTTTACAGCTGACCCGCATCGTTCCCATTGTTTTTGATGACTCCCCCGTTCGAAAAAATAATGGGTGGAAAACGATGCGGGTACTTTTTTTCCTGCTTTTTACCTCTCCCCCCACTTTAAAAGATATATCTGTTTGTATGTATGCCTCAGCCTGTATTTACAATACCCTTAAAAAAATATAACCTGATATAAACATCAGGTACGCAGCCCATAAAGCCTGAAGAGATAATCCAGCTCTAATGTTCAAGGATCTTTCAGGTTCTGGTCTTTTTAAAAACTTTCCCCTTTTCCCCGTACTCTGGGAGTGGACATGAATGAAAACGGGATCACCCGCCATCCGGATAAACTGCCCTACCATCTGGATATGGATCTTTATGCAGATTTCCTTTCCATGCAGCCCCCGGTTCTTGCTTCCATGGAAGAATACATTCTCCGTGCTGGTCATGAGACCGCAGCATTAACAGAGCTGCGTCGCACCTTTCATACCCTGAAGGGAGAGGCTGGATTTTTCAGGCTTGAAGCCGTTGAGAATCTTTGCCATCTGGCAGAAGACACTCTGGATGCCGATATCTTTTCTGAAGATATGACTTCGGTTTTTCTGGATATTCAAAGCTGGCTTAAAAATGCCTTTGACTGGTATTCCGGGAAAAAAACAGCGGCTCCTGAAGATCCTAAGCATCTCCATGCAAGGCTTGGCATGGAAAAATCCCTTCCCGAACTCAAGGGAAAAAAAGAGGAGCCTGTTTCCACCGGAACCCACAGGCAGGTACGGGAAAATGTACTGGTGGAGGCGGAACGCCTGGATCGTCTCATGGATACCATTGGCGAGCTGGTCATTGTGGAAACCATGGTAAGGCAGGCTCCGGAACTGGTCCATATCGGCGGAGGTTCCCTGAACAACCACCTTGCCCAGTTGACCAAACTCACAAGGGAGTTGCAGACTCTGGGTCTGAATCTGCGTATGGTGCCAATCCGTCCTCTTTTCATGAAGATGCAGCGCATGGTTCAGGAGCTGGGCAAAACCCTTGGGAAACCCGTTCTCTTCCAGTCTGCCGGGGATGAAACAGAGCTGGACAGGTCTCTGGTGGAACATCTAAGGGATCCCCTGCTCCATCTTGTCCGTAACGCCATGGGGCATGGTATTGAAGAACCGGAGACCCGGAAAGCCAAAAACAAGCCGGAACAGGGTCTGCTGCGCATTGAAGCACGACATGGCGGGGGTGATATCCATATTATTATCGAAGATGATGGTCAGGGGCTCAATGCCGATGCCATAGCAAAAAAGGCAAGGGAAAAGGGGCTGCTTAATGCAGATACTCCCCTTACACCTGAAATTCTTGAAAAAATTATTTTTCACCCCGGATTTACAACGGCTGCAAGCCTTACGGAAATATCCGGCCGTGGTGTGGGCCTTGATGTGGTTAGGGATCAGATACTTTCCCTTTCGGGAAACATCCACGTTGACAGCACAAGGGATGCAGGAACCCGTTTTCACTTGCGTATTCCCATGACCGTAGCAATTATTGACGGTATTGTCTGTCGTTGCGGAAAACGCCGCTATGTGATTCCCACCCTCAGTGTGCTGGGAAGCCTTGAAGTCAGGCCCAAAGACATCTGCAATCTGCCAACTGGAATGACCATGGCTACTTTTCAGGATAATCTGATTCCTGCATCACCATTGGAAGCTCTGTTACAAAGGTCTGATACCCTAGGTCAAAACACCTGCCTGATGATGGTTCTTGAATTTGAAAACCAACGTACAGGTATTCTTGTGGATGAAATTCTTGGTAAACAACAGATAGTGGTTAAACCCCTTGGAGAGAGTTTTAAGGAAATTCAGGGTATTGCAGGAGCAGCCATTATGCCCGACGGGGAAGTTGGGCTGATACTTGATCCTCAGGGGCTTATTCGTGCAAGCCTGTCTCAGGTGAAGGGGCAGGCCTTTAACAAAGCGCTGGACAGAAAGGAGCTGTCAAGGTAAGCCAGAAAAGGCTGGCGTATTTAAAAACAAAGGTAACTATTCACAATTTTTTCCCTTTCCCCTTGGATGAAGGTACTGCAAAGCCAGCAGTGTCTTACTTAAAGGAGTTTTAATGTCAAAAATATCCGTCATGGTCAACGGGCTGCCCGGTAATGTGGCCTCCACCCTGATCCCCCATATCCTTGCGGATGAAAATTTTTCTTTGATTCCTGCTTCCCTTACCGGTCCTGACACCCTTGAAGAGCAGGTATCATGCTGCGGCGTGAATTTCAGTCTCATCAAACCTGCAGACAGAGATGCATGGATTTCAGATGTCCTTCTCAAAAACAGTGGTCTTGTGGCCATAGATTATACCCATCCCAGTGCCGTCAATGCCAACGCCATCTTCTATGCCAAACATCAGATTCCCTTTGTCATGGGCACTACAGGAGGAGACCGGGAAGCTCTTTCAGAAAGTATTCTGCAATCTTCCACCTGCGCTGTAATCGCCCCCAATATGGCCAAGCAGATTGTCGGTTTTCAAGCCATGATGGCCCATGCCGCAGAAAACTTTCCGGATCTTTTTAAAGGCTATACCCTGCGCATTGAGGAAAGCCATCAGTCGGGTAAGGCAGATACTTCTGGAACTGCCAAAGCCATGGTTCGTTATTTCAACAGCCTTGGCATTCCCTTTAATGTGGATGCCATTGAAATGGAAAGAAACCCCGAACGTCAGGAAAATGTATGGGGGATTCCTGCTGAACATATTTCAGGCCATGCCTGGCATACCTATACCCTTAGATCCGAAGACGGCAGCGTTTGTTTTCAGTTTACCCATAATATAAATGGTCGGGATGTGTACGCCCGGGGAACACTGGACGCCGTCAGTTTTCTCAGGCAGAAAATGATCATGGGATGCAAGGGACAGGTCTTTTCCATGATAGACGTGCTTAAAGGCTAAAATTTGAAACTGTTCAGAACCATCTTCGCTGTCTAAAAAAGGCAGCTGTCTGGTGGATGTACAGACACCCTGACTATTTGTTCGTGACGCAATCCTAAACGATTGTAAGGTTACTTCCCAATAGTCAGGGTGTCTTGCAATGATACAAAGCTGGCAAGTACAAAAACTGCCATTTATTTTCACTCCGGAATTTCATATCCAGACTATGCCAGATTTCAGTATAAAAAAAAGATTCCGCCTGGGAGCCGCTGCCATTGTTTTCCTTTTTTGCGTGGCTGCTGCACTAATGGAATATTATTATCTGCGCAGTGAATATTTCGGTATTCTGCATCAGAAAACCACGCTTTTCATGGCCATGGCTCAGTCCAGTCGTGATTATGTGAAGGAAGTTCTGCGGCCCCGCATGCAAAAAAATTCCGATTCGGATTTTTTTATTCTGGAGGCCATGAGTACTTCCTATGTTTCCAGAGAAATAATGAACCGTCTCCATGATCACTTCCCTGAGTTTACCTACAAAAGAGCGGCTCTTGATCCAAGAAATCCTGCAAACCTTGCGGATGCCTTTGAGGCTGAACGGATTCGGTGGTTCCATGAAAATCCTTCACAGACGGACTGGAGCGGCAACCTTAAGAAAAACGGCCACGCATATTTTGTGCATATGACACCTGTTTATGTTGAAAAAGACTGTCTTTCCTGCCATGGCTCACCTGCGGATGCCCCCGAAGAAATGCTTTTTATCTACGGAGATCAGGCCAGCTTTTACTATCAGGTTGGTGATGTGGTAGCTGCAGAAACCCTGTATCTTCCCATAGATCCTACCCTTACCCGTATTCAGGAAAAGGCATGGGTCATTTTTTTTGTTACTGCCCTTTCCCTTTTTTCACTGCTTCTTCTTTTCTACCTTTTGTTCCATAAAACAGTGGTCTTGAATTTAAGGGAAATTTTAAATAATTTTAAAAAAATATATGGTCCAACATCTTCGGTCCAAGACCTATTTCCTGCTCTACCCCAAGAGGATGAAGCAAACCAGCTTCAGCAGAACCTTTATCTTCTGGCAGATAAACTCAAGCAGCTCCATCAGGAGCTGAAAACCAGTGAAACCAAATACAGAAGTCTTTTTGAAACAGCTCCCGAGGCCATTCTGGTAAGCAGGGGCGGACGCCTTACGGACATCAATACGGCAGGACTGTCACTTTTTGGTTTTACCAGTATGGAAGAAGCCCTTGACATCGAGTCTGTGTATCAGCTTTTCTGGGATGGCAAGCATGTCCGTAAAATCTGGGGAATTCTGCAGAATGAAGGTTGTATCCATGATATGGAAATACGCATAGTCAACCGCAGGGGAGAAAAAAGGGATATCCTCCTGTCCAGCCTGGCAAGACCCGGAACCTGTGCTGAAATTCCGGATTTTGAAGCCACCTTGCGGGATATAACGGAAAAAAAACGTATGGATGCCCACCTTGCCCAGACGGACAGGCTGACTTCCATAGGAGAGCTGGCTGCAGGTGTTGCCCATGAAATCAACAATCCCCTTGGTGTAATCGAACTCTATGCCAGTCTCATTGAAAAGGCCTCTGAAGAAAATGAACAGATAAAGCAAGATGTTAAAGTCATCCTTAAGCACAGTCATATATGTAAAAAAGTGGTGGAAGCTCTGCTGGATTTTTCAAGAACAGGCCCTGTACAGTACAAATCTCTTGATATGCATGAAATCATAGGGGACATACTTCAGGTGCTTTCAAGGGAAATCCAGAGCAGAGGTATCCGGGTTCTGTTCGCGCCCCTTCCGGATTTTCCTTCAGTAACGGCGGACCCCCAACAGATGCAGCAGCTATGGATGAATCTTATTCTCAACGCCATCCAGGCCACTGATGCCGGTGGACAGATAGAAATTGTATCCCGGCAAATGGGGGAGAAAGTCGTTTTTGATATAAAAGATACAGGCAAAGGCATATCCAAAAGCAATGTCAGCCGGATTTTTGAGCCCTTCTTCACCACCCGTGCAGACCAGAAAGGCACAGGTCTTGGTCTTGCAATAGCCTATGGCATTGTTGTACGCCATGGTGGAGAAATTTCTGTGGATAGCATTCCCGGCGTGGGAAGCACCTTTACCCTGTCTCTGCCCCTGGAGAAAGAATGATGGATATCCCAAAAGATGTTCTGCTGATTGTGGATGATGAGACGGATCTGCTTTCCGGACTGCGTCGGACCCTGCTCGCAGAAATTTTATGTGATATTCATACTGCCTCCAGTGCAGAAGAAGCGCTGAGACTTCTTTCAAAGGAACCCGTGGATCTTGTGCTCACGGATATTCGTATGCCCGGTATGGACGGCCTTTCCCTGCTCCGGGAAATCCATAAAAAAGATCCCAAACTTTCCATTATTTTCATGACCGGCTACGGAACCATTGCAGCTGCGGTTTCCGCCATCCGTGAGGGAGCCTATGATTTTATTCCCAAGCCCTTTAAAACAGAAACCCTGATCCATGTCATAAGAAAGGGTTTTGAACACAACAGGCTCATACGGGAAAACATTCGTCTTTCCAGGATGGTCTGCACCTCGGTTCCGGGACTAATCGGCCAGTCGGCTCCCATGCGCAGTATCTATGAAAAAATCCGCATGCTGGCCCGCACCGATGTTTCGGTTCTTATCTCAGGAGAAACGGGAACGGGAAAGGAGCTGGCTGCCAGGGCAATACACGAAAACAGCCCAAGGCGGGGAGGCCCGTTGATTACGGTGAACTGCCCTGCCATACCGGAATCCATGCTGGAAAGCGAGCTTTTCGGTTATACACGGGGGGCATTTACTGGAGCTGTAAAGGACAGGGCCGGGTATTTTGTGGCGGCAGAAGGAGGAAGTCTTTTTCTCGATGAAATAGGAGATCTGCCCTTAAGCCTTCAGGCTAAACTGCTGCGGGTTCTTCAGGAAAAGGAAATCCAGCCCTTAGGAAGTGACCGGAGCAAAAAACTTGATGTGAGAATTATTGCAGCAACCCATCAGAATCTTGAAAAAAAGATCGAGGATAACACCTTCAGGGCAGACCTCTTTTATCGTCTCAATGTCGCCACCATCACCATGCCTGCCCTGCGGGAAATCCGGGAGGATATCCCCCTTCTGACGGAGCATTTTCTGGAAAAAACCGCATGTCTGCTGAAGATGGAAAAAAAACGTATCTCTCCTCTTCTTCTTGAAGAATTCATGGCTGCCCAATGGCCTGGCAACGCAAGGGAACTGGAAAACACCCTGCAAGGTCTCTGTGTCATGACAGCCGAAAAAGAAATTAAAAAAGCTGCCGGAAATACCAGCCTATTGCAAAAATGTCCGGATTTTTTTTCAGACTTCAACTGCCCGGATATGGATCTTCCCTATCAGCAGATCAAAGAAGAGGTTTTGTCCCGTTTTACCAGAAAATATCTGGATCATCTTCTCAAAAAAACATCGGGAAACATCTCCCAGGCAGCGAGACTCTCCGGTATCCAGCGCCAGTCTCTGCAGAAAATCATCCGTCGTTACAGAATGGATGCGGAATCTTACAGAGCCGGCTAAAGAATTAGCTGTTGTCAGACCATGGACACCTTCCTGAGGCCGGACATGGTATTTTTGTCCAGTGTCTGCTTTTCTGCAGGATGAATCCGGATATGCAAAATGAGGATATGAAACGGGTATTCCATGAAAATCAGAAAGATGACAATTTTGCATAGAAAGTCTCAATCCTTCTGAACACTTCTTTCCATGTGAAGGGCTGAATGAGGTTGCTCATTTTTTCATTATCCACAAAGGGATTCTCAGATACCCGTCCTACCTCCTCTGTCAGAATATGCGAAAGTTTTACAATCATATCCGGCATGTCTTTTTCAAAGGGTCTGTCTATGGTTTCAAGGGGAGGCAGCTGTATCAGACGGATAAGATCCTGGTCTGCATGGGCTGCAATTTCGGATGTTCCGGGAAGATCCGTGGCTATCACCCGGCAGCCAGAGGCAAGGGCTTCAAAGAGCACAAGGGGAAGGCCTTCGAAAAACGACGGAAGGATGAAAATATGGGCCTTTTTCATCCTTGCCGCCAGCTCTTTCTGGCTCAGCATCCCCATAAGACTTACCCGGTCTTCCATGGATTTTGCCATACGAAGACAGGTTTCATATTCCGTACCGGAGCCGGAACCCGCAAGAAAAAGATGAAAAGAAGCCTGTGGGGCTTTAATATGTTCTATGGCCTTGAGAAGCCAGAATACTCCCTTGGAAAAGGATATTTTACCTGCATAGAGAATGTTTACGGGAGGCACGGGAGGTTTAAAGGCAGGTGAAAAAAGTTTTTCATTGAATCCTATTCCTGCAACCATGATTTTTGAAGGAGAAATACCGTAAAGAAGAGAAATTTCTTCTTTTTGGGCAAGGCTCAGGGCAATGATACCATCTGCCCTTATGCAGCCTTCAGCTACCCTTTGTCTCAGATGGGAACAGAGATTCATCTGTCTGATATCCGTACCATGGCAGCTGATGATAATGGGAATATCCGGGTACAGCTCTGCTGCAAAGGCGGACATCAGCCAGAGATGATTGCTGTGGATGATATCAGGGCGAAATTTTTCCACCGCATTTCTGATATGATTTTTTAAAACAGTTTCATATAAATCCAAGTGATACGAAGTCATATTTTTAAAACATGTACTGGGATATGGCATTACATCACTCATACCAGGTATTAAAAAAGGCAATTCTTCTGTAGAAAAGCGGATCTCCCGACTGTTTTCAGGCGATATATGAGGTATGGGGACAGACTCCCCCTTTTCCATGACAGATAAAAGAAAAACATCATGATTTGCGCTGAAAGCTTCTCTGATAAGCGATCGGACATAAAACCCGCTACCTGTAAAACCCGGTTTCTGGCTCAGCAGATAAAGTATTTTCATTCTGTCCTCTTTAATATTCTTCAAAAATACCCTTGCCCGCATTAAAAACAGCTGGCTTTCATATAAAAAAAACTGGCAAGCCTTAGGATGCCATGGCATAGTCTGTAAAGAAATCAAGCCCTATCATTTTTCTGACAATTTAAAAGGAAAAAAATATGGAAATTACCAGTAAAAAAGAAAACAATACCATGATTGTATCTGTTCAGGGAAGAATCGATGCAGTAACCGCCCCTGCCTATGAAAATGGCATGAAAGAGTTCCTTGAAAAAGAAAGTCTTTTTATTCTTGATTTTGAAAAACTGGAATACATAAGCAGCGCAGGTCTGCGGGTTATTCTTGCAACGGCTAAAAGCCTGAAGGCCAAGTCCGGTAAAATGGTCATGGCCAATGTCACGGGAACGGTCAGAGAAGTTTTTGATATTTCAGGATTCGGCGCAATTTTCACCATGTATGATTCCATTGAGGCTGCCCTTGCGGGTATGGAATAGGCGGTTACCATGAAAAAAATCCGGGTTGAGGCTGTACTCGATAAGCTTGAAACCGTTCTGGTTTTCACTGGAGAAGAGGCCGAAGCTGCAGGTCTTGACCCCGGAAAATGCATAAAACTTGCCCTCGTTCTGGAAGAAGCCTTTGTTAACATCTGTTCCTACGCATATCCTGAAGGCTCAGGTATTACAGAAATTTTCTGTTATACTGATGAGTCTTTTTTTATGGTTGAAATCCATGATGAAGGAGAGGCTTTCAATATTCTTTCCCTGCCTGACCCCGATACTTCCCTTGGCATTGATGAAAGGGAGATCGGTGGCCTTGGTATCCACTTTATCCGTAAGTTCACAGACAAAGTGACATACCGAAGGGAAGAAAACAGAAATATCTTAAGCATGCATTTTGGTATCCACTGACTCAGTATCCACGGACAGCTTTTATGCTGCACCATCATCCATTCACCAATCCCTGTATCCAATCATCCAGTAAAAGGGGTACGTTCATGCTTCATTCCCTGAAAACCAGAATATGCATCCTTATTGCTCTGGTGCTTACCCTTGTGGCTGTACCTGTTCTGTATTTTACCCATAAAGACGGTGTACAGGCCATGTCCGAAGCAGAGCAGCGCAGTGTGCAGAACGTTCTGGATCTGGCTGAGCTTAACATACGCAGCGGATACCGCAGTCTTCTCTACAGCAGGGTTGATGCTGTCAAGGCACACAGGCAGGCCCTGGAATCCATGGTTACTGTGGCCCGAAGTAGTTTTGATCTGATTTTTTCTCCTAAAGACATATCTCCTGATGATCTTAAAAAGAAACAAGACCTTGCCCTTGACTGGATCAGCGGCCTTGCTTCCCTGGATGGTACAGAATTTCTTGTTCTGAACAAGGAAGGTGTTCTCATTGCCCATCCGGATGCGGATATCCGTAACAGCAATCTGAATCAGATGGAGGATATCAAAGGATTTCCACTGGCCGATGCCGTAAATGATGAAGCCAGACGATTGGGAACAGCCAGCACCACTTTTTTCTGGACCTTTGGAAACGATGGAAAGGGCAGAAAAAAATTCGGCTGGTTTGTTCATTATCCTGACATGGACTGGGTGCTGGGAGCCGTGGCAGACATAGAAGCACTGGAACATGAGGGAGAACGTAAAAAAAAAGAAATGCTGGACAATCTTAAGTCCAACTTTGAAACAATCCGCATTGCAAGATCCGGTTCCCTGATTCTTTTTGACAGGAGTGGCGAAATACTTATCCCTTCAAAAAATGAAGATCCGGATCTGCTCACCATCCTTCACCCGGAAACCATGAGACCCGTTTTTAAAGAACTTCAGAATCTGGCTGCTTCCGGAAGCCGGGAATCCATCCGCATGGTTCTCCCGGATCTTAAAGGAGAAATGAGGGAGCGTGTCATTTTCTGCACCTACTTCAGAACCCTTGGGTGGTATGTGGCAGCCATTGCCTATAGCGATGAAATCCGTGCACCCGCCCAGGCTCTTGTGCAGCGTTTAAGTTTTATCATTGCAGGTCTTTTTCTGGTAAGCATGGCACTGGGTTTCTGGATATCTAATCGCATGACCCGTCCCCTCGATACCCTTGCAGCCTTTGCCAAAGCCCTGCCGGATTCGGATTTCACCTCAGATCAGGCCCTGTGCGGAGCCATTGAACATCTTCCTGGACGCCATCAGGATGAGGTGGGCCGCCTTGCAAAGGCCCTTATTTTCATGGAAGCCTCCCTGCGTGACAACATCCGCTGCCTTATGGAAACTACGGCTGCCAATGAACGGATGGAAGGTGAGCTCAGTGTTGCCAGAGAAATTCAGCTGGGTCTTCTGCCCAAAACTTTTCCACCTTTTCCGAATCATTCTGAATTTGATCTTTTTGCCAGCCTGGAACCGGCAAGAGAAGTGGGTGGAGATCTCTATGATTTCTTTTTCATGGATGAAAAACATTTCTGCTTTGCAGTGGGGGATGTTTCCGGCAAGGGTGTTCCCGCATCCCTGTTCATGGCCATCAGCAGAACCCTTCTCAGGTCAGCGGCAGCAAGGGAAAAGGACCCTGCCAGAATAATGACCACCATGAACAATGATCTTGCTTCCAGTAATCCCAACTCCATGTTCGTCACCCTCTTTATCGGCGTTCTGGATCTGGATACGGGGCTTCTTGTTTATGCCAATGGCGGACATAACCCGCCGGTAAAAATATCTTCAGGCAAACCTCCTGAGTTCATGACAGGCCGCAGTGGTCCCCTGGTGGGTGCTATGGAGGATATGCCCTACCATACCCTTGAAATTCAGCTTGAACCCGATGACACTCTTTTTGTTTATACAGACGGAGTCACCGAGGCCATGGATACGGAGCAGGTTCTCTACTCCGATCCCCGCCTCATCAGAACCCTTACGGGCCTTCAGGGACAAAGCCCGAAATATATCCTTGAGATTGTTGAAAATGATGTGGCAGCCCATGTGGGTACGGCAGAACCCTCCGATGACATCACCATGCTCTGTCTGCGTTATTCGGGAAGACATCCGGGCTGAGTATATTTTCATCATGAAACCAGGCTTGTCATAAAATGGATTCTGGTATATATTTTTTCGGTTTTGCGGACGAGTGGCAGCCCGCTATAAAAATTCTCCCTCCCCTGACTGTTGAATAAAGAGGTGGCCCATGCTTTCAATTACCCGAGAGTTCCGCTTTGAAGCGGCTCACCGTCTGGCCCTTGCCCACCTGACGGATGAAGAAAATACAGATATTTTTGGCCCCTGCGCCCGCATCCATGGTCACAGTTACCGGTTGCGGGTGACGCTTTCTGGTACAACAAATGCCTGCGGCTGGATTTTAAATTTTTCTGAACTGAAAAAAATCGTTTATCAGTATGTCCTTTCGGAATACGACCATGCCTGCCTGAACGAGCTGGATGACTACAGAAACGAAATTCCAACGGCGGAAAATATGGCAAAAACCATTTTCAACCGTTTACAGCCCCACCTGCAGGGCCCCAATTACCGCCTGCTGCGTATCTGTGTCCATGAAACCGAAAACGCCTGGGCCAGCTGGGAGGAAAGCCATGCTCTGTGTTCATGAGCTTTTTCATTCCATACAGGGAGAAGGCCCCTTTTCCGGAAGACCTGCTGTTTTTCTTAGACTTTCCGGATGTGTTAAGCCCTACTGCAGCTTCTGCGATACCAGCGAAGCTCTGGAAAAGGGAAAAGAATTTTCCGAAGAAAAAGTTCTGGATGAAATTCTTTCATACAAAACCTCCCTTGTGGTCATCACCGGTGGAGAACCCTTTCTACAGTGGCAGACAGGCCTGCAGGACCTTGAATCCAGCCTTATGGATCAAGGACTTGAAGTCCAGTATGAAAGCAGTGGCAGGGCCGGTATTCCTGAAAATGTTCAGGGAAAGGTAGTGCTTTCACCTAAACCCGGACAATGGCCATCACCTGAAATTTCCAAAAGGGCCTTTGCCCTGAAACCTCTCATGGAAGAAGACCCGGAACCGGTGCTTACTGCCATTCAGGAAACCGGCTTTCCTCCGGAAAAAATATGGCTGATGGCCTTGGGAGCCAGCCGGGAAGAGCAGCTTCAGCGTATGCCCCTGCTTTGGGAAACCTGCAGGAAGCATGGGTATCACTTCTGCCCCCGGCTGCATATTCTTGTCCATGACAGGAAAAAAGGTGTCTGATTAAATAAAGGAGTTTTCATGTCCGGCTGCACAGACTGTGTTCTTGTTCTTTCCGGTGGTATGGATTCCACCGTCCTTCTTTACGATTTGATTTCAAGGGGAAAAAAAACCGCTGCTTTAAGCTTTGATTACGGTTCCCGTCATAACCATAAAGAACTGCCTTTGGCAGCATCCACCTGTAGAAAACTGGGAATCTCTCACAAAATTGTATCTCTTGGTTTCATGGCTGAACTTTTTTCCTCTGCCCTCTTCCACACAGGCCCGCCTGTTCCTGAAGGCCCCTATAAAAGCGAAAACATGTCCCAGACCATTGTTCCCTTCCGCAATCCCATCATGATGAGCATTGCCGTTGGATATGCTGAATCCATTGGTGCTTCGGAAGTACTGCTGGCATCCCACAGCGGAGACCACGCCCTGTACCCTGACTGCCGCAAGGAATTCAATACGGCCTTTGATGAGGCCGTCCGTCTGGGCACCGATAACAAGGTGCGGCTCTCTTTTCCCTATGCGGATCTGGACAAAAAACAGATTGCGGATCTTGGCCGTTCACTGGATGTGGATTTTACCAGAACCTGGACCTGTTACAAGGGAGGAGCCCTTCACTGTGGCCGTTGCAGTGCCTGCATCGAACGCAGCCATGCCCTGAGGCATGAAGAAGGAATGGACCCCACCAGCTACGAAAATCCGGACAAATAAAATGGAAGATAAATATATCTCTGCCCTGCCCCTGGGCCGGACCGTGGAGTTCAGCCGCCAGTATGACCCCTCCCAGCTTTGCCCCGTACCACGAAGTCTTGCACGTCAGACACTGGGTATTTCTACTGAAAAGGGCCTGCCCTTTTATGGGGAAGACATCTGGAACTGCTGGGAGCTTTCATGGCTGGATGAAAACGGAAAGCCCCTGCTGGCTGTGGCGGAAATCCGTATTCCTGCAGACAGCCCTTTTCTTGTGGAATCCAAATCTTTAAAGCTCTACCTCAACAGCTTCAATATGACCCACATATCCGGTATCGAAGAGCTGAAAGCAAGCTTAATCCGTGATATCAGTGGCATCGTGCAGGCAAAAATTGGCCTTAGGCTCTACATGCCGGAAGATTTCTCATATCTCAGGCCGAAAGAACCGGAAGGGCTGTGCATAGACTCTCTGTCTTTTGATGCGGAAAAACCGGTACTTCCGGAAACAAAAAACAGTAAGGTTATTGTCTCAGAAAAACTATTTTCCAGGCTTCTGCGAAGCCACTGCCCTGTCACGGGTCAGCCGGACTGGGCAACGGTACACATTACCTATACGGGCCAGTCCATCTGCCATGAAAGTCTTCTGCGGTATGTTGTCAGCTTAAGGGAGCATACTGGTTTCCATGAATCCTGTGCAGAAACCATCTTCTGCTGCATCCTTGAAAGATGCAGACCGGAAAACCTCATGGTTTCAGCCAGATTTACCCGCAGGGGCGGTATTGACATCAATCCTTTCAGAAGCACCCATTCCTGCACCATGCCCAATGAAAGGGATTTCCGGCAGTAAATATAAAAATAAAGAGGATATAATCACATGAAGGTCGGCATTATCGGTCTGCCCCAGAGCGGCAAAAAAACCCTGTTTACCATACTCACTGGAACACAGATTCCTGAAGGCACCCAGCTTAGCAAGCCCATACCCGGAACAGCGGATATTCTGGATCCCCGCTTTGATAAACTGGTGGCCATGTATGAACCCAAAAAAGAGCAGCCTGCACGCATAGACTTTGTTCTTTTGCCAAAAATGGAAAAGGAAACCATTTCCAAAGGCAGTATTTTTCAGGATATTGCGGATATGGATGCCATCTGCCTTGTGATACGTGCCTTTGAGGATGAATCCATTTTCCATGTGGATGGCCATGTGGATGCTGTTCGGGATACGGAAATGGTCTGTTCGGAACTTCTCATTCACGATCAGATTTTTGTGGAAAAGCGACTGGAACGTCTGGAGCTCAGTCTCAAAAAAATTAAGGATGAGGATCAGAAAAAGGAATTTGCCCTGCTCCAGCGCATGCAGGCCCACCTTGAAGAAGAAAAACCCTTACGCCTTTTTGACATCAGTGATGAGGAAGAAGCCCTGATCCGCAGCTATCCCCTGATTACCCGCAAGCAGATGCTGGTGGTTCTCAATACCGGTGAAGATGCCATAGCAGACGGCAAAATCCCCGCCACCATAGAGGAGCGAAGCCAGAGGGATCATATGGCTGTCCTTCAGATATGCGCAGGCATGGAGTCAGAAATCGCCCTTCTGGAAGATGCAGGAGAAAAAGCAGCTTTTCTTGAGGATCTGGGCATAGCAGAGCCAGCCCTTGGTCTTTTAACCCGCACTGCCCTTGAAGCCCTCGGGCGTATCAGCTTTTTCACCGTGGGCAAAGATGAGGTGCGCCAATGGCTGGTACGCAGGGATGCACCTGCACCCAAAGCCGCCGGAGTCATCCATTCTGACCTGGAGCGTGGTTTTATCCGTGCGGAAGTTATCAAATACGATGAACTCATGGCTCTGGGCAGTGAGGCGGAAATTAAAAAAGCGGGGAAACTCTCTGTCAACGGCAAAGATTACAGGGTAGAAGACGGAGATATTCTTAATATCCGTTTCAAAGTCTAATAAAAACAAGGTCTGTCCCAGAGTCTGCCAGCGGGTACCCGTAAAGGGTGCCCCTGTAAAACAGGAGACGTAAAAACCATTCCCAGGGGCAGGTATTCAAGTCAGCACTTTTTCCTTTGAAGCATCCCTCATTGATTTAGATGGAACAGATTTTTAAAGTCATCATTTTTCAAAATACCATTCAGCCAATCCGCCATGTCCGGTGAGTCATAAAAGGGCTGATCCCTGAACCGGGCAAGAAACGGGTCATAGTAGCTTTTCTCAAAGCGCATGATGCGTTCCCCCATCACTTCCCTCACCCGTACACCCTCCGGCCTGTGAAAGCGCAGATGATCCGCATCCAGCATACCCATATCTGAAAAAGGCCTCACCTTGTGGGTGCAGCGACAGGGATTGGAGGCATCCACATGGCCGCAGATTCCCTTCATATAATGACTCACCCTATGCCGTCCTCTGGATAATTTTTTTCGGAAAGCTTCAGGGGAAATATCCATCAGCTCAGCACCAAAAGTCCGGACGATTTCCTCAGTGAAATGAATCTCCGTCATTCCATGAATCATTTTGAAAGGCAAATCCTTATCCGCACCCTCAAAGAACGCCAATGAGATAAAGGATATGCGGCAAAAGTTCTGGAGATACAGAGAAAAACCATTTTTTTCAAACTGTACCAACATGGTATTTCCTAAAAAAAGGCAATAAACCCTCCCATAATGGAGCGAAACCGCCACACAATTAAAAAAGCCTTGTTTTTAAACATTATTTTTACAGACAGAATAAACATATGTGGTGAATTCGCCCTGCCTGTACCCCAATACCCAAACATCCCAAGATCTCCCCCATAGCTTATTTCCATCGAAAAAGATAAAATCCATGAATGTGAGAAATAAGATTAAGAAATCTTTTCTTAATCATACGACCATTTAATACCGATTGAATATCAATCAATTACAAGATAGACAAAAGAAAGCCGCCTTTGTTGAGTTTATATAATAAACCTAAGCTACACATACCTTCCCAGGAAAAATGGTGCCATGGCACGCTTATGGCAATAATGACTATCAGACAAGATGCAGACTCAATCAGACCTGTCAGAAAATTCAGCTGACGATATTTTTCCCCACAGGGACCACCAAGGAGGAATAAATGAGCTCTTATCTGGTATCTTATAATAAAAAAATGCGCAGCCCCGAGCAGGCAGTAGCTGAAATCCGTTCCGGAGACTGGGTGGATTACGGTAATTTTGCCTGCGCTCCCCTGACACTGGATGCTGCCCTTGCAGCCCGGGTCCATGAACTGGAAGATGTTAAAGTCAGAGCCATGACTTTCCCGGGCCTTGCAGCCGTTGCCAAAGCAGACCCGTCAGCTACCCGTATTATTTATAATAACTGGCATTTTTCCGGAGGAGACAGAAAGCTCCACGATGCGGGCAATTGTTTTTATATACCCTTCCTTTTCCATGAAGGACCGGGACACTATGATGTCATTGATTCAGATGCCTTTCTTGTAGCCGTAGCACCCATGGATGAAAGGGGATATTTCAATTTCGGCACATCCAATTCCATACAGATGGCCGTTGCCAGAAAAGCAAAAAAAGTGATTGTGGAAGTAAACCGCAATATTCCCCAATGCTATGGCGGATTCAATGAGGGTATCCACATTGATGACGTAGATCTGATTGTGGAATCCGACCACAAACCCCTTTTCCAGCTCCCCTCCTCCACGCCTTCGGAAATTGATACCCGCATTGCAAGACTCATCATGGAAGAAATTCAGGATGGCTCCTGTATTCAGCTGGGTATAGGGGGTATGCCCAATGCTGTGGGTAAAATGATAGCAGAGTCTGATCTCAAGGATCTTGGAGTTCATACGGAAATGCTGGCAGACTCCTTTGTGGATATGTTTGAGGCCGGTCGCATCACCTGCAAATACACCAGATACTGCCCCGGCAAAATGGCCTATACCTTTGCCCTTGGCTCCCAGAAACTCTATGATTTTCTTGACAAAAACCCATTCTGTGCCAGCTATTCCGTGGATTTTGTCAACAAACCCTCAAATATTTCCATGAATGAAAACATGGTTGCCATCAACAATGCCGTGGAGGTGGATCTATTCGGGCAGATTTCCAGTGAGTCTTCAGGCCCCCGTCATATATCCGGTACCGGTGGTCAGTTTGACTATACCTTCGGTGCCTACCATGCCCCTGGCGGTAAAAGTTTTATCTGCCTTTCCTCCACCACAAAAGGAAAGGACGGAGAGCTGATTTCCCGCATCCGCCCCACCTTCACACCAGGTTCCATTATCACGGTTCCCCGTACTGTAACCCATTGGGTGGTCACGGAATACGGCAAGGTCAACCTGAAAGGTAAATCCACATGGGAGAGGGCAGAAGCACTTATTTCCATAGCACATCCGGATTTTCGTGACGAACTGGTAGAAGAAGCCCAAAAAATGGGAATATGGCGTGCTGGAGACCGAAAACATAAAATTCAAAGTCAGGGGCTTTTGCTCAAAACTGCCTAAAAAATAAGCGGATCTTATTTTAATTTAAAACCAGATTTTACCGGATATGTACACAGGCATTGCAAAAAACAACAAAACATGGTTTTAGAATTCAGTCATCGTTTGATCAGAAAATTCTTACCTCCCCCCGGAAAAAGTCTTTCGTATTAAGGAAGGGAGAGAATTATCAGCACCCGAAACAGAACCACAAATTTTTCTTATCCGGGCAGAAAAGTAAAACACCCGATTGCATCATCATAAGACTTTAATAATAATGATACCTGTCGTAAGGAATATAAATCTTTCACCAAAATCCCTAAAAGGAGACTCCAGATGGCCCAACTGATTGCCGACCGCCGCGATGTAGATTTTGTTCTTCATGAGCAGTTTGAAGTAGCAGAGCTTGCAAAAAACGAACTTTTTTCTGACTTTAACCGCAAAACCGTTGACCTCATTGTCACGGAAGCCAGAAACCTTGCCATCAAAGAAATCCTTCCCCTGCAAAAAATCAGCGACAGCCCCGGCTGTGTATTCGATGCAGGCGAGGTGAAAGTTCCCGAAGCCTACCATAAAGTCTACAAAACCTATTGCGATGGTCAGTGGCTGGCCATGAGTGATTCCCAGGAATGGGGGGGACAGGGAATGCCCACCTCCGTGGGCCTTGCAGCCAATGAGTATTTTTATGGTGCCTGCAACTCCTTTATGCTTTTCAACATGCTTACCCACGGTGCAGCCCGCATGATCGAAAGCTACGGCACAAAGGAGCAGAAGGATCAGGTTCTTAAAAACATGTATTCGGGCAAATGGGCAGGCACAATGCTTCTTACGGAACCCGAAGCCGGTTCCGACGTAGGCGCTCTTACCTCAGTAGCCAAACGCAATCCCGATGGCACTTATTCCATCACCGGCTCCAAAATCTTCATCTCCGGTGGAGAGCAGGACATGGTGGAAAATATCATTCATCCTACTCTGGCCCGCATAGAAGGCGCTCCCGCAGGCACCCGCGGTATCTCCCTTTTCCTTGTACCCAAATACCGTATAAACCCTGATGGCAGTCCGGGCGAATTCAACGACGTGGTATGCACCGGTATTGAACATAAAATGGGTCTGCACGGCAACGCCACCTGCTCCCTCACCCTGGGCGGCAAAGGCGAGTGCATCGGCACCCTCATCGGTGAAGAGAACAAGGGTATGGCCCACATGTTCCAGATGATGAACGAAGCCCGTCAGATGGTAGGCCTTCAGGGCTTTGCCAATGCCACGGCCTCCTATATGTATGCCCTGGATTATGCCCGTCAGCGCATACAGACCAAGCACATGACAGATCCTCCGGAAGCAGGCCCCGCCGCCATTATCCGCCACCCGGATGTACGCCGTCAGCTTATGATCATGAAAAGCATGGTAGATGGTATGCGCAGCCTGATCTATTTCAACGGCATGGTACAGGACAGGCATAAGCTCACCGACAGCCCCGAGGAAAAGGAGCGTCTCCGCAACCTTGAGGAAGTTCTCACCCCCATTATAAAAGGTTATATCACGGACAAGGCCTTTGAGGTCTGCTCCCACGGCGTACAGGTATATGGCGGCTATGGTTATATCGAAGAGTACCCTGTAGCCCAGCTTCTCCGGGACTGCCGCATATTCCAGATTTACGAAGGAACCAACGGCATCCAGTCCATAGACCTCATTGGTCGTAAAATGGGCATGAAAAAGGGCGCTGCATTTATGGCCTTCCTTGAAGAGATCCGTAAAACCATAGAACTTGCAAAGGGTGTTGAGGCCACAAAAGCACTGGCTGAAAACCTTGAAAAACTTTTCAATACCTATACAGAAACCGCTGCCATTCTGGGCAAAGCCGCAGGCAGTGACAAGGTACTGGATGCATTTGCCTTCAGTCACCCCTTCCTGGAGTCTACTGGAGATCTCTGCATGGCATGGATGCTCCTGTGGAGAGCTGCCATCGCTGCCCCTAAAATCGGACAGAAGAAAAAAGATGATGCCTTCTACAACGGACAGGTAACTACGGCCCGTTTCTTCATTAACACACAACTGCCCATCACCGCCGGCAGGCTCACCGCCATTCAGGTCATGGACGGCGCTGCCGTTGACATGGAAGATGCAGGATTCGGCGGCTAATACAAAAAAAAAGCCGGGACTTTACCCGGCTTTCATATCATGGCTTCCGACAACGCCCCCGCCGGAAGTCGTCTGCCGATGCATCTTCCCCGGTGCATCGGTATCTTTTTATAAAGCTCCTTCAGATTCCAGACAAAGCCATGTGAACGGCCTTTGCAATGTCTTTGCGTATAACGGGCTTCATTACGCAATCCACAATGCCGCTTTTACGGAGAACTTCCCTATCAAGGGCTTCACTGAAACCCGAGCAGAGAATCACGGGAAGACCTTTTCTTATTTTCTGTATTTCAGCAGCCAGAACCGTACCAGTCATTCCCGGCATGGTCTGATCCGTAATCAGAAGGTCGTAATTTTCAGGCATACGCCTGAATATATCCAGAGCTTCTATGCTGGACCAGCATCCTGTGACCTCATAACCCAGACCTGTCAGGGTATCCTGAAGCATCTCCACAATCAGAGTCTCATCATCCACCAGCAGCACATGCCCCTTGCCACCAATCACAGCTTCATGATCATCTGTGAAACGTACACCTTCATCCCTTGTGCCAACAGGCAGATACACAAGAAAAACAGTACCCTTTCCCGGTGTACTACGGACCTGAATATAGCCACCACATCCAGTTACAATACCATGAACCGTTGCCAGCCCCAGCCCTGTTCCCTTACCCTGTTCTTTAGTGGTGAAATAGGGATCAAAAATTCTCTCCATAGTGGCTGAATCAATACCAGATCCCGTATCCTGAACGGAAAGCAGCTGCCAGGCGCCCGCCCTGATACCCGGATGCAGGTCGGCCGGCCTGTCTTCTGTAAGATTCAGGGTATGCAGTTCCACCGTCAGAATGCCTCCGGCTTCCATGGCATGATAGGCGTTGGTACAAAGATTCATGACAACCTGATGAATCTGGGTAGGGTCCGCAAAAACTCTGGCATCACCACTTTCAATGTCATGGCGGATTTCAATGGTGGATGGAATGGAAGCCCGCAGAAGCTTCAAGGCTTCTTTCACAACAGATTGAACATAAACATTGCTGTGTTCCTTTTCATCGTTTCTGCGGCTGAAGGTAAGAATCTGCCAGACAAGTTCCCTTGCCCTGTGGGCGGCTGTCAGAATACTTCTCAAATATTTTTTTTCTATACGGTTCTGGGGAAGACTCTCCAGAGCCAGTTCAGTAAATCCGATAATGGGAAAGAGAATATTGTTAAAATCGTGGGCAATACCACCGGCAAGAGTACCAATGGCTTCCATTTTCTGGGCCTGCCGGAGCTGCCTTTCAAGGCTTCTCTCCAGACTCACATCCCGCTTTACGGCTACAAAATTAATAACACTGCCCGTATTGTCCAGAATGGGTGAAATACTCACCTCTTCATCGTAACAGGACCCGTCCTTTTTGCGATTGGTTATATAACCCTGCCAGACCTTTCCCGAAAGAAGGGTCTGCCACATTTCCTCATAAAAACTTTTCCCATGATACCCACTGCTCAGAATGGCAGGAGTTTTTCCCAGTACCTCATCTTTGTGCCAGCCTGTAATTCTTTCAAAGGCCGGATTAACATAGAGGATGCTGGCCTGCCTGTCCGTTACAACAATACTTTCCGCCACCTGCTCTATGGCTGCTGAAAGACGGATACGGTCCACCTCGGCCCGGATACGTTCTGTCACATCCGAAGCCACACCCGAAGCGCCCGTAACATTGCCTGAAGCATCCCAGAGAGGAACGCCTGACAGCTCAAAATACCTTCCCCGGATCTGTACAGTGATGGAAACACTTTCACCGCCCAGCACTTTTTCAATACTCCTGAGCATCAGGGGAACTCCGGCATATCGCTCCCTTGCCTGTACGCCCACCAGCCCTCCCTCGGGCATAACAACAGACTGAGTTCCCTTGCCTTCAAAAAAGGTTATTCGTCCTTCACCATCTATGGCCCATAATATCACGGGAAGACTGGCAAGAAGGCTGTGCAGGCGTCCCCTTGTTTCCAGAAGAGAACGCTCTCCTTTCACCTGTTCTGAAATATTGTCAAGACCCACAACAACCATGTCCAGAGAGCCATCCTCCAGCCAGAGGGATGCAGCATTAACCGACAGATATACACGCCTGCCATGGCCACCCTTTACTGCATGACAGATATTGGAAAGGGGCTTCCGGCTTTCTCTGGCCAGATAAAAGATGGTTTTTTCAACGGACAAGGGCTTTAAGTCATGATCAGTTACTTCCCAGACCTCGTCAAAAAGCGTCCGCTTCATAATGGAAGAAACTTCCATTCCAAGAATCTCTGCAACCTTCTGGTTTGCAAAAACAATGCGACCATCAGCATTGGCTGCAATAATGCCGGAAGGACTGGTTTCCACCACCTTGGACAGAAAAGAACGTTCCTTGCGCAACTGATTTTCCGCTTCACGGATATGATCCACGCCTCTGATAACGGAAAGAATATGGGGGCATCCATGGAGCAGAGTTCTGGAAGCCGACATCAGTGCATGAATTGTTCTGCCGTCCTTTATCCGGAAACGGGCTTCGAAATCCTCCACCATTCCTTCGCTGCGCATGCGCTCAAAAAAGCTATCCCGTTCCTCAGGATCAACCCACAAACGCAAATCCTCCGTGGTTCTTCCCCGCACTTCCTCGGCTTTAAACCCGCTCATCTTGACAAAACCATCATTCACGTCCACCAGCATATGATCCGAAAAACGTGTCATTACAAGGGCATCGGGTATGGTTTTAAAGGCGACACGGAAACGACTTTCACTTTCTTTTAAAGCATCCATGGCCAGCATCTTGCGGATGGCCAGGGAAAAAAGATCCGCCAGTTTTTCCATAACCCGCAGATCCGTATCCGTGTAGGGATGAGAGCCGTCTCCCAGGGTGATTTGTCCCACCAGCTGATCCCCTGCCATGGCAGGTACTGAAAGAAGATAGCTGACGGACATCTGCCCGTCACGGGTAGGAATGGAAAGGTTTCTGCCACCATCCACACTGGCATAAACAGGATGCCCATGACGCAGAACCTCCCCCCAGACACCTGAAAAATTCTCCAGCTCCAGGGGTTCCGCATGCAATACCCTGTGGTTATTCAGCTGACCGGAACCCACCGGACAAACCAGATGACCCGTAAGGGGATCAATATAGCCAGCATAGCCTACACGGCTGCCCGTAAGTTCATGGGCAGCTTCCAGTACATACAACGTGGCTTCCATCATATTTTCCGATAAAATCAGAGACCTTGAATAGCGTGCAAAAATTTCATCGATGCGGGATTTTCTTGACAGAGCAATCTCGGCATTTCTGCGGGCTTTCAGTTCACCCCTCATCCATATGGACTGCCAGACAAAATAAGCAATCATAATAAAAAAGAGGCCAAGGGATATCCCCGCCATAAGCAAGATATCTTCCCTGAATGCCTCTTTCATATGTTCACCCAGACGTAAAACCAAAACCACTGCGACCAGAACCATCAATAAAAAAGCCGCAGCCGGAACGCCCCAGACTTTTACATTCTTTCTCAGCCATGCCATCAAATCTTATCATCCTTCACAAAGGTCAAATCCATGTCAGGTCCCGAATTTTAGAAAAAATACAGAATTTTTTAACAAGGACCAGCATTAAACCCCGGCATAAAACCATTGATAAGGAACATACACGGAGATGAAAGTCAATCTTTCCTAAAAGAAAACAGATATTTTTCTTTTAAAACAAGAATCAGAATTCACTGTAGTGGAAAATTTCAAAATCCGAATCCACAAGTTCCACACCAGCAAATGAATCCGCCATGCGCATAAGATTATCCGCCATGGCATTCACATGGCCTGTCTCGTTACCCACCAGAGAAAAACCGATCTCTGCACGCTGGTAGATATCCTGGGAGGCAACTTCGGCAATGGCCGCATTAAAATGATTTTTAAGTTTTGACATAACAGGGCGGATAGCTCCCCGCTTTTCCTTGAGGGAACGGCATCCATGAATACGGAAAACCAGTACTCCCACAGCACAGACCATGCCCTTGCCCTTTGGCAGCCTTTGATTCTTCACTTCTCACCCCCGAATATCCATCAAAGCCATAAAACAAAAAAAGACCAGCCGAAGCTGATCTTTATCAGTATTTTTTATGGAGGCGGCACCCGGATTTGAACCGGGGAATAAAGGCTTTGCAGGCCTCTGCCTTACCACTTGGCTATGCCGCCATAAAATTTGGAGCGGGAAACGGGATTTGAACCCGCGACTTCAACCTTGGCAAGGTTGCACTCTACCACTGAGTTATTCCCGCTCAGTGAGAACGGGACTGTATTTAGGAAATCCCGGTCTGTATGTCAATTGAAAAAACGCTTTCCTTCCAAAAAAGAAAATCTTTTTCAAAAAATAAGCCTCCGGGCACGGACCACATAATCAACGCCGGACCATACGGTCAGCACCAAAGCCACCCACAGAACCCAGGTTCCTGCCACATGGAAATTCAACCCGAAATAAGGGTAATGGAGAAGAAGCGGGATCACTGCACCTATCTGAAAACCAGTTTTCCATTTGGCCACCGTTGTGGCAGCCACATCCGCACCACTGGAGGCAAGAATACTCCGAAGCCCTGTAATGGCAAGCTCCCTGCCTATAATCAGGCAGACAATCCAGCCTTCCACACGCCCCAGGCTCACCAGCATGATAAAAGCGCTGGATATAAGAAGTTTATCGGCAAGGGGGTCCATTATCTTACCAAACTGGGAAATCAGTCCCATACGGCGGGCCATAAAACCATCGAGAAAATCAGTAATGGCTGCAAGGGAAAAAACCAGTGCTGCAAAAAAAGCAGCCCAGCGGCTGGGACTAAGCATGAGAACCACAAGAAGAGGAACAGATGCTACCCTGTAAAGGGTCAGTGCGTTGGGATGGAGCAGGCGTGCCAGCCAGGGTTTATCTTCCAGTATCATAAGAAACAACCTTTGTAGTTCAATCGTTAGTATACTATGGGGCCAGTGGGGAAAGGAAACCTCTGCAGGCTTGACTTCTGCATCACTTGGTTACACAATCCTCTGTCTCTTTGCAAGCACAGGCAGGGGCTTTTTTCCTGCCTCCACTTTAATAAGAGGTAAAAGAGTAGAGACTACGGACTTATGAACAGTCACACGAAAAAATAATACCATAAAATCCGGTCAGAATATTATTCGCTTAAACAGGAGCAATGGTCAATGAAAACAGAAGATATCATCGCACTGGAAACCCGCCTGGCTTATCAGGAAAAACTGCTTCAGGAGCTCAGCGACGTGGTCTTTGGGCAGCAAAAAGAAATTGACCGTCTTCAGTATCTTTACAAAATGCTGGACCGTCGTTTACAATCTCTGGCAGACAATACCAATGAGGGTATACTCAATGAAAAACCACCCCATTATTAAGATAACGCATTCCAAAGAAGACATCTCATCTTCTGCACATTCTGTTACAAATATTCACAGATTCCAGACAGACATCCAAAGAACAAGACCTTATATATCCTGCAGACCAGCGGAGATGCTGTAGAGACCTTCCATTCTAAAAAGCGAGAATCATATCTCTTATGCGTAATTCCCTTTACATAAAGCAAAAGATTCCTTTTGCTACAACTTTTCTCATGATTTTTGCCCTGATCCTCCTCTTTCTCCCCCCTGTGCTGCAAGCCGGGACAGAGCCGGATCAGAATCATTCTTTCCACCTCGATGAACTATATACCATGGCTGTGCGGGAAGCCGACCGTATCCACATGGCAAAAGAATCCCTAAACATGGCAAGATCCGTACAGGATCAGGCCAGATCCGCCATTCGCCCCCATGTGGAAGCCTTTGCCGGCCACAGCTTTTATCCGGACCGAAGCCATATGGATCCTGACCGCCTGAATACCTTTGGGCTGCGCCTCGGGCAAAGCATTACCCTGAACGGGAAAGAATGGACTGCTCTCCAGATGAGTAAAAAAGCCATAGAACAATCCGGTCGGGATCTTCAGAGCATTACCACAGCCTATCTTCTGGAAGTGGGCAGCCGCTTTTATCAGATGATCCGTGCTGAAGAGGAAATCCGCATTGAGAAAGCTGAAATCCTCCGGCTTGAGCGCCATCTGGAGGAAGTCCGCACAAGGCTTCGCCTCAGCGATGCCACAAGACCGGATCTGCTGCGCACCCAGGCAGCCCTTTCCGGGGCGAAAAGCCGCCATAGTGCTGCCCGGGAAATTCTTGAGGACCAGCGGTCCATGCTAATAGCTCTGGTCAATCTTCCACCGGATTTTACCCTAATGCCACCTTCTGCAGCTCAGGCCTCCCGTCCCGAAGAAAGCCTTGCCAGCCTTATTCAGGAAGCTTTGGATGCAAGACCGGAAATACAGTCCCTGAAGCTCAGGCTGGAAATGGCCGAAGATAAAATCCAGATTGAAAAAGGCGGAATCTGGCCCACCCTTTCCTGGTCCGCCCGTTATCAGGATACCCGACCCTCCCCTTCCGAGCACAGTGATACAACATCCCTTTCCGTGGGTCTTGAGCTGGCGGTCCCCCTGTACACCGGCGGTCTTGTACCTGCCCGCATCCGGGAAGCCCAGGCAGAAAAACGCATGGCGGCTTTTCAGTACAATCAGATAGTGCGGGATATCACCCTGGAAGTCCGGCGGGCCTGGCACGGCCTTGAAAAAGCCTTGGGCAGCCTGCAGGCCCTGGAAGATCAGCTGCTCTTTGCCACGGAAAACTATCAGGCGGTGAGCCGCCAATTTGAGGTAGGCCTTGCCAATATTCTGGATCTTATGGATGCAAACAGCCTTATGTTAACAGCCCAAAGCAGCCTTGCCACAACCCGCCTAGACACCCATCTGGCCCGTCTGGCACTGGATCATGCCACTGGCAGACTGAAAAACACCAGAGAGAACAAGAAAACCCATAACCCTGAAACTGTGATGAGCCCATGAATATGCCCGAAGAAAAAACAACGTTCAAAAGCCCATGGTTCAGCAAAATACCCCTTCTGGTTCTTTTGCTGATGTTAATCCTTGTAATTACCATGGCCATGGCCGTGTCCCGCAAGGGGGAACGACTGGCCGAAGAGCGCAGTACGGCATCGGCTCAGGAAGAAACTGGAACCAATGTGGTTGTTCTCGTTCTTCACCCCTCTGAAATCAGCGACCGCATCAACCTTCCCGGCATAATAAGCCCCTGGGTGCGCCTCACCGTCAGTGCAGAAGTTGCAGGAAAAGTTGCCGACCGGCTGGCGGAGGAAGGCAGTCACATCAAAGCAGGAACAGCTTTGTACCGTCTGGATGAGCGGGATTATCGCAACAGCTACAATGCGGCCAAAGCCGCCTTTGAAACGGCCAGAGCATCCCACGGTCGTCTCAGGGAGCTGCACGATGAAAAACTGGCCAGCCGATCCCTTCTGGATACGGCTGTGGCGGAACTGGAACGGACCCGGTCTGCCATGGAAACGGCCAGACTTCAGCTGGATCGCTGCCTCATTGAAGCGGACATGGACGGCGTTCTAAACCGTATGCTCGCTGAACCGGGGCAATTTGTGTCTGTGGGCGATCCTGTGGCTGAAATCCTCAAGCTCAATCCCGTCAAAGTTACCGTCGGCATTCCCGAATCCGATATCCATGCCGTGCGCGGAGTGGATACTTTCAGCGTCCGCATCGATGCCCTGGGAGGCCAGACCTTCACTGGCACCCTGCACCGTTTTTCCCGATCCGCAGAGGGTATGGCAAGACTCTATGATATGGAAATCCGCATTGAAAATCCGGACGAAGTTATTCTTCCTGACATGTTTGCAAGGGTGGACATAGTCAAAAAAAGCAGTCCCATGGCCCTGACGCTGCCCATCTATGCTGTAATTTCATCGGGAAATACCCATTCCGTATTTGTGGATGACAAGGGCCGGGCCGAAAAGCGTGAGGTCACCTTAGGTGTACAGGAAGGATGGCAGGTGGAGATTCTTTCCGGCCTCACCAAAGGGGAAAGGGTGGTGGTGGTGGGCCAGAGGGATCTCAGAGACGGCCAGTCGCTCAGCATCATTAAAGAAATCCATGATACCGGGGAACTCTGATCCATGATCGTACCAAGAACTGCCGTCAAAAAACGCACCACAGTGATGGTTCTGATTTTTCTGCTGCTGATCGTAGGCAGCTACAGCTACAACACCCTGCCACGAGAAAGTACGCCGGATATTTCCATACCCTATGTCTTTGTTTCCACATCGTACAAGGGAGTTGCAGCCTCAGACATTGAAACCAGCATCACCATACCCATTGAAAAAAAGCTCCGGGGCATGAAAGGAGTCAAAAAGGTTACATCCATAAGCTCCGAGGGCCTCTCCCAGGTCAACATTGAATTCCTTCCCAATACGGATATCAATATTGCCCTGCAGGATGTACGCAACAAGGTGGATGAAGCCAAGGGCGAACTGCCAACAGACCTTGAGGATGATCCGGCTGTTTTTGAGGTGAATTTTTCGGAATTCCCCATAGTGGTTTTTTCCCTTTCCGGAACATCGGGGATTGCCCGCTTAAAGGAAATTGCCGATGACCTCAAAGATGCCATAGAAACCATACCCGGCATTCTTGAAGTGGAGATCACAGGCGGACTGGAACGGGAAATTGTCATTGAAATGGACCCGGACAAGCTGGCCTATTACCGCATACCCATCACCGCATTTCAAGATGCCGTTGCCAGAGAAAACATCAACACATCCGGCGGTGCCATTACCCTTGGGCATGGACGGTATCAGATCCAGGTTCCCGGAGAGTTCAGCACGCCCGAAGAAATTCTCATGCTGGTGGTAGCCACCCAGGAAAATCGTCCCATCTACCTGAAGGATGTCGCAAGGGTGCTGGATGATTTCAAAGAAGAGACCAGCCGTTCCCGCATTGACGGCAGACCTTCGGTGAACATATCCGTAAAAAAACGTTCCGGTGAAAACATTATCGGGATTACCGAAGAGATCGACCGGCTCATTGAAATAGAAAAGCGCTCATGGCCTGAAGGTACTGAAATCATCAAGACCATGGATGCAGCCAAGGATATCCGCTCCATGGTGGCGGATCTTGAAAATAACATCCTTTCAGGTCTGGTGCTGGTGGTGGTGATCCTTTTCTTTGCCCTTGGCGGACGAAATGCACTTCTCGTGGCCATGGCCGTACCCTTTTCCATGCTCATAACATTTAGCGTGCTGTATGCTCTGGGCATTACCCTGAACATGGTGGTACTTTTCAGCTTAACCCTTGCTCTGGGAATGATGGTGGACAACACCATTGTCATAATAGAAAACATCTACCGCTTCATGGAACAGGGCGTTCCCCGTTTTCAGGCCGCCATCCGTGCCAGTGCGGAAGTGGCCTGGCCCATCATCGGTGCCACCCTCACCACCCTTGCCGCCTTCATGCCCCTTCTTTTCTGGCCCGGCGTCATGGGCGAATTCATGAAATACCTCCCCCAGACCCTGATCATCACCCTTTCTTCCAGTCTTTTTGTGGCTCTGGTGATCAATCCGGCACTGGCATCCTTTTTCATGCGGGTAAAGGGAAAAAAAGAAAGCCCTGAAAACGGCAAACTCAATGGTGTATCAATCCCCGAAGGAGGCGAAGAACCCGTCCGCATCGAGGGTACCATTCTCAATACCTATCGGGGACTCATGGAAACGGCGCTGGATAACCGCATTATCATGATCATTACCGCCTTCATGGTGCTGGTCTTACTCTTCTTTTTCTGGCTGCTCCGGGTAGGCCTTGAAAGACCCGTGGAATTTTTCCCTTCGGTGGATCCCGGAAACATCTACGTCAATTTCCGTATGCCCGAAGGTGCGGATCTGGAATACATAGACCATGTGATAAAAAGGGCGGAAATGGCCATTGCCCGCAAAAAATTCAGCAGTGAGAAAAATCTTGAACCTATTACAGCTGAAAGCTATGCCAGCACCCTGAGCCCTGTCACCCATACCACCCGCACGGGAAAAACCTTTTCCGGTCCCAGCGATTTTGACAACATTGAGCACATCTACGCCAAGGCCGTATCCGGTCCCTCCCTGTCCATGTTCGGCGGCACCAGCCCTAATCACATAGGCATTCAGTTCATTGATCTGGAGGAGCGGAAAACCCCAACACCTGAAACCATGGAAGCCATACGACAGCGCCTGCAGCACATTCCCGGTGCTTACATCACCGTACAGGAACAGGATGAAGGCCCGCCCACGGGTCCACCCATCAATATTGAAATAACCGGAGATGATTTCAGGATGCTGGGTTCCCTTGCCCGTCAGGTGGAAGATCTCATCAGAAAAGTACCCCATGTGCGGGATGTGGAAAACGACTACATCGAATCCATTCCATCCATAGAAGTCCGTATAGACAGGCAGAAGGCCGCCCTTTTCGGTCTTTCCACAGCATCCATCGGGTCCGCCCTTAAAACCGCCTACAACGGTATGGAAGTATCCACCTATCGCGAAGGGGATGAAGATTTCGACATCACCGTACGTCTGCCCGAACAGGACAGAAAGGGCAGCGAGGTTTTAAAGAAACTTATGATATCAGCCCCGTCCGGTCAGCTGGTTCCACTGAGCACACTGGCAGAATTCAGCTATTCCGGCACTATGGGCAATATTGTACGCATCAACCACGAGCGTGTGGTGACGGTGAAGGCAGAGGTGGACGAAAGCAGAATGCCCGGTGCCACTGCACGACTCTATGCGGAAAAACTGATGAAAGAAGTTCCCATGCCCCATGGCTACAGCTACAGATTCACAGGCGAGGAGGAAGAGCAGCAGGAATCCCAGGAATTTCTTTCCAAGGCCTTTCTGGCAGCCCTGCTCTTTATTTTCCTGATCCTTGTCAGCCTTTTCAATTCCGTCACCCAGCCGCTAATAATAATGACCTCGGTTATTCTTTCCTTAGGCGGTGTTTTTCTGGGGCTTACGGTTTTAAATCTTCCCTTCGGGATTATTATGAGTGGTGTGGGGGTTATATCTCTGGCAGGGGTGGTGGTGAATAACGCCATTGTCCTCATAGACTACATCAACCGGCTCAAGGAAAAGGGCTATGCCATCCGGGAAGCGGTCATTGCCGGTGGTGCCACCCGTCTGCGACCCGTGCTGCTGACGGCCATCACCACCTCTTTAGGATTGATTCCCATGGTAACGGGCATATCCTACGACTTCAGAAACTTAAGCCTCTCCCTTGTCAGCGAATCCTCCCAGTGGTGGAGGTCCATGGCCATAGTGGTTATATTTGGCCTGTTGGTATCCACCTTCCTCACTCTGGTTGTGGTGCCTGTTCTATATTCCCTGATCCACAGTATTCAGGATAAATGGAAGCAGGTTGTGGAAAAATACACCTGATGAAGCCAGGTTCTATGCCCTGAGGCTTCCTGCCTCAGGAAATAGAACCACAATGAAAATTATTGAGCTGATTAAAGGCAGGCAGGCCGCCCGAACGGCGAACCGCCACAATTTGCATCCATGCCAGCTTCCTTCATCTACTGCATTATATTCGGCCATGGCAGTATATCAGAAAAAAACACGACCACTGCTGCAATCCCTGAGCTTTTGACGCAGGATATCCTCTTTTTCTTCCGGGATACGCAGGGTCATCCGGACCTCTTCACCATAGGCTTCATCGCTGATGATAATTTTTTCAGATGCAAGGCAGCCAGAAACGGCACCCTGCAGGGTATAGGGAAAAACAATTTCAACTTCTTTTTCTTCGATGAAGGCAGCCAATTCCGCCTTTTCCAGCACAGCCATGGCCGCATCCGCATAGGCTTTGACCAAACCACCCGTTCCAAGCTTTATGCCTCCGAAATAACGCACAACCACCAGCAGAATATTCACAAGTCCCCTGCCCTCCACAAGGGCCATTACAGGTCTTCCCGCCGTTCCGGACGGCTCCCCGTCATCGGACATTCCCCGCATCAGAGGCTCCCTTTGGCCAAGCACAAAGGCATGCACCACATGGGCGGCGTTTTTATGTGCAGCCTTCATGGCTCTGATCTGCTCCCTTACCTCATCTTCTTTCTTGCAGGGAAAAAGAAAGGAAAGAAAACGGGATTTTCTGACTTCCGTTTCCGCTTCCGCTTTTCTCAGCGGATAAAACAAGGGGGACATACGCATACCCTTCCCAACAAAAATCTTAAGCATGGCAACATGGTCAGATATCCGCTATCTCCTTTACGGCAGATGTTCAGCCTTCCCACGCTCCATAAGTCAACGCATATCCAGAGCTTTTCTGACGGCATCACTTAAGGCTGCCAGCACATAAGGCTTTTGAAGAAATATCATATCCTTATCCAGCACTCCATAACGGGCAATGATATTGGCCGTATATCCTGAAGTAAAAATAGTACGCAGCTCCGGAAATTTATTTTTTTTCAACTCTTCCGCCATATCCCGACCATTCATACCCGGCATAATAACATCACTAATGAGCAGGTGGACTTCACCGTCATAGTATTGCATTTTCTCTAAGGCTTCCATGGGATTTGAAAATGCCAGCACCCCGTAGCCCAGCTTTTCCAGCATGCTTTTGACCAGCTTCAGAATGGCCTCTTCATCCTCCACAAGGAGAATCTTTTCATCGCCCCCCTTAATGGATTCGGAAACACTTACATCCTCAGGTTCTTGCCCTTCTTTTACGGATTCAGGGAAAAAAACGGTAAAAGTGCTCCCTGATCCAGGTTCGCTGTACACACTTATAAAACCTCCATTCTGCCTGACAATTCCATAAATTGTCGCCAGCCCCAGACCTGTGCCTTCTCCAGTGGGCTTTGTAGTAAAAAAAGGCTCAAAAATCTTCTCAAGAATTTCCTTATCCATACCACAGCCATTGTCACTGACGGATAACTTGACAAATCTTCCGGGAACTGATTCCGGAATTATAGCGCAATACCTTTCATCCAGATTTACATTTTCCGTCTCAATGGTCAGAGTGCCCACACCGGAAATGGCATCCCTTGCATTGATGCAGAGATTGGCAAGAATCTGATCCAGCTGAGAAGGATCCATCTGAACGGGCCAAAGATTTTTCCCGGGCCGCCATACCAGCTGAATATCCTCTCCGATGAGGCGTCTCATCATCTGCAACATACCTTCAAGGGCCTTATTCAAATTCAGAACTTCAGGAGAGATCACCTCTTTTCTGGCAAAGGCAAGCAGCTGCCGGGTGAGATTGGCAGAACGTGTTGCTGCTGCATATATTTCTTTCAGCTCCAATGAAACTGGCTTCTTATCTTTATCTTTAGCCATGGCAATTTCAGCATAACCCATTATAATGCTAAGCATATTATTAAAATCATGGGCAACACCACCTGCAAGGCGGCCCACAGATTCCATTTTTTGTATCTGCCGCACCTGTGCTTCAAGTCTTTTATTTTCTTTCTCTGCATACAAGCGCTCAGAAATATCCTCAAAAATTCCAACGCCCCCATGAAGATTACCATTTTTAAAAGCTGGAGCAAAAAAACCATGTACGGGAATCGTTTTATTACCTGTAACTGAAGTATAAACTCCCTCATAGATTCCCTTTTCACCTGAAAGGGCTTTTTTTACGGCAGAAACCAGTCCAGAATCCGGCAGGTCCAGCATATTCAGTCCCACCAGATGATGGTATGAAGACCCCAGCAACTGCAAAGTGGAATCATTACATTCCACAATCTTGCCCTTCTCATCAAAATAGAGCAGCCCCATGGGAGAATTATCAAATATCAGTTGATAGCGCCCCTCGGTTTCTTTCAGAATATTTTTTGTTTCCTGCATTTCATAAAAAACGTCATTCATACTGATGGCCATCTCATTAAACTCAGAATAATCAAAACGATCCTCAACCATGGGAGTGCGTTCAGCAGCAGATCTTTTGAGAAGAGACTTAAAACCTTGAAAATCGTCATTGATACGACTCAGAAAATTACGTATCCAGATAAAAACAAGGAAAAATACAAAAATCAGAAAACCAACAGACAGGCCAGCCTTCTGAAATAGCTCCTTCTGTAGCATCTGATGTCTTGTTACCAACTTTTCTTCTATGGAATCAAGGTATACGCCTGCACCGATAATCCAGCTCCATTCAGGAATTTCAGTCACAAAGGAGACTTTAGGTGAAGGCAGAGAATTCTCTGGCTTTGGCCATGAATAGTTAACGAATCCCGAACCATTTTCTGCAATAATATCATTGTATTTTTGAATAATGGGGATACCGTAAGGATCTGTAAGACCAATTATATTTCCCCCTCCACGGGTCAGCTCTCCATTGGTAAAGAGAGGGTAACCACCTTTTATACTTCCAAAAAAATAACCTTCTTCGTCAAGCTGCAGGGGAACAATATACTCCAGGACTTCATTCTGCAGCTTGTCCGTTACATCATCAAGGTAAGATCCGGTACCGATAACCCAACCCAGGGGCTCAAAATATTTTACATAAGCTGTTTTAAGGTAATCGTTGCCTTCTTTCCGGGGCTTTGTCCATCTATAGGTATAAAAGCCTTCATCTTTTTCACCTACTATTTCCAGCATGTCCCGCACAACATATTCTCCGCTACCGCCCTGAACGGAAAGCATATTATTCCCTTTCATTTCGGGCCTGTCTGGAAAGAGAATATCGGTGCCTTCCATGGAAAAAATAAAATAATATCCAATACCGTTATCAAAACGAATAACCCTTAAAGCTTCACTTATTATTTCAGCAATCTGATCTTCCTCAAGATGTCCCCTTAATATATTGAAAAGATGACTTGCAAGGGCATGTGCTTCATGCACCCTGCTTTCAATATTGTTTTTCAGTATTCTGTCCGTCTGCTGAATCCGGTAATTGATAAAGGTGGAAATGGCCAGCACATCTCTTTGCAACATGGATTTCTGAGAAACGATAAAATCATTTCTGCTGTCTTCGGCATTCTTTAAAAACGCCTTGTATTCAAGGGAGAGCCAGAGAACAGAAAGAATAATAATTGAAGAAACCATTATGAACATCATGCTTGCCAAAAGAGTATACCGGATACTTTTTCTATCCATCTGAGACATTTCCTTAAAATAGTACGGATATAGGTATATCAAAAATTGCAATGCCTTCTGTGACCACACCTCCTTGGGAGAGGGTTTTAACATGAGTTCTTTTTCCGTTTTAATCTCAAACAGCCGTGGATTTCTCCCTTGGGCATATGAGTCTTCCAGTGGAAAACACTTCAAATCAAAAAAACTTCCATAACCTATCCATGATTTTTTCTGACACCTGACCGGGGCGGAGCCAACAGAACCATCATCACCTTTTCAATAAAAGATTCCACATCAAGGGCTTTGGATATGCAGGCCTCAGCACCCATCTTCAAAAGGGTCTCTTCCGTATCTTTCTTATCAAAGGCAGTCATGGCAAGCACCTTGATACCACTCAGCTCCTTTTTTTCTTTAATCATCTGACAGACCTCAAATCCATCCATGCCCGGCATAAAAAGATCCAGAATAACAAGATCTGGCATCATTTCCGTAACTTTTACACCGGCTTCAAAGCCGTTTTTTGCAGTTTCAGTTTCTATGCCCATGCGGGAAAGCTTGGCCTGAAGGATCTTTACCATCTGGGGATCATCATCCACTATCAGTACCCGGTGAACACCATCATTATTCTGGGGAAGTGTTCCCTCTCCACCAAGAAGACGTTCCACTTCTTCAGGAGAAATTCGATGATGACCGCCTGGAGTGGTCATGGCTTTAACACTGCCGGATTTCACCCAGGTCCACATGGTAGACCGGCTGACTCCACAGAGAGCGGCTGCTTCGGGAACACTGTAAAAGGGTTTGGATGATTTCATGATTATTTTAAACCTTTCCTAAAAAAAAAGACATACTAAACAAGCCTGTCATATAATACTTCCCACTAAAATCCAGCATTGGCAATTCTAATGCTTGATAAATTTCAGTGATTCTTTTTTATATCCAGAATTTCCCTTATCTTCACGGCAACTTCCGTATGCTTCGCTGGCTTTGTGACCATCCCGGCAAATCCCATGAATGCCAGTTTCTCCTGATGTATCACATCTGCCCTTCCAGTAAACAGAAGAAGGGGCAGATTCGGCCGAATCTCTTTGATTCGGGAACAGACCTCACCGCCCTGCATATCCGGCATGGTCATATCAGTAATCACAAGATCACAGACAAAATTATCCCCGGAAATCAAATGCAGAGCATCTGAACTTTGGGTACACATGGTCACAGTGTAGCCCAGCAGCTCCAGAAGGTGGGCAAGCATTCTGGCAATGGCTTCCTCATCATCCAGCACAAGGATATGCTCACACCCCTTCAGATGGGGATCGGATAAGGAAAATTCATCTCCATACTCAGTTTTTTTCATCTCATTATTTTCAATGGTACAGGGTATGTACACCATAAAATGAGTACCTTCCCCCGTCGTACTTTTTACCTCTATATGCCCGTCATGGGATTTAACAATGGCATGCACCAGAGAAAGCCCAAGACCCGTACCCTTATCTTTCTCCTTTGTGGTAAAATAAGGATCAAAAATCCTATCGAGAATGGCAGTATCAATCCCTGTACCCGTATCCATAACCCCGGCACAGGCATAAAAACCCTCCGGCAACATGGGATGCTCATCTTCAGACAGATAAATCTCCTTCAGGGAAAGGGTCAGAATGCCACCCTCTTTTTCCATGGCATGGAAGGCATTGGCAACCAGATTGATAAAAACCCTGTGCATCTGTGTGGGATCGGCCCAGACCGGTCGGCATGAATCATCAATCTTATTACGGATGCGGATGGTACTGGGTATACTGGCCCTTGAAAAATGCAGAACCTCCTTTAAAATGGCCTGTATTTCCATGGAGGTTTTTTCTTCGGGAAGATTACGGCTGAAGGTGAGTATCTGGTTGACAAGATCCTTTGCCCTGCCCGATGCAATAAAAATTTCATTAATATATTCGGCAAGCTGTACATTATCTGCTACGGCTTCCCGTAACAGACCCGCATAGCCCATGAGCGGAAAAAGAATATTGTTGAGATCATGGGCTATACCTCCGGCAAGGGAACCGATGGCTTCCATCCTGTGGGCCTGATAAACCTGTGACTCCCTTTGTAACTCTTCTGTAATGTCCGTGGAGACGCCCACAAAGGAGACGATACTGCCAGCTTCATCCAGTATCGGCGCAATGGAAGACTGCTCCGTAAAAATTTCGCCGGATTTTTTACGGTTAATGAAACGGCCCTGCCAGGTCTTACCGGACCGCAGCACCTGCCACATTTTTCTGTAATGGGATGGCTGCATTGTGGGTCGATTGCCTGCAAGCATTCTGGGATGCCTGCCCAGCATTTCTGCCGCTTTATATCCAGTAACCCTTTCAATAGCAGGGTTCACGTATTGAATCATTCCATTTTTATCAGTAATCAGAATCATTTCAGCGGTCTGCTGCATGGCGGATTCCAGCAGACGAAGCTCCTGATCTTTTTTTATTTTCTCACTGACATCCCGCACCTGAGCAATGACCATCGGAAAATCATGCTCACTCCCCATTACAAGCATGGCATTATAATCAAACCATGCATTGAAAAAGCTGTTAAAATGCAATTTTTTGGCATTGCTGCCCGTTTCAAAGGCCTGTTTTACAGCACAGCCTTCGCATGGCGAAGAATAGTGCAACAGTTCATAGCATTTCATACCCGTGACTTCTTCGGGACTTTTACCCACAATCTCCGCCCCTGCCCTGTTTATGGCCAGAATACTGAAATCTTTTTTCAAAAGCATAATCATGTCGGATACACCATCCAACATGGTCTTCATCATCATTTCCTGTTTTCTGAGGTTTTTCCGGATATCCACATACTCATGGATGTCCGTAATTACACCTTCGATGGATACAACACGCCCGTCCTCTGCATACAACCCAACCCCTCTTTCAAGTACCCAGCGCCATGTACCGTTTTTATGGAAAATCCGGTATTCCTTCTCATAGGGCTGATTATTCAGAAAAGACCTGGCAAGGGTTGCTTCAAGCTTCTTTTTATCATCAGGATGAATAAGTGTGGAAAAAGGAAGTTTAGGTTCTTCCAAAAAGACCTCAGGCGCATATCCTGTGAGCTGTTCACAGGTACCTGTAACATGCTCCATAATCCAGCCCGGTGATGCGGAGCATCTGAAAAGCATACCCGGAAAATAGTCGGCAATGTTCTGGAGAATGCGCCGGACCTCCACCCATTTTTCCTCTGTCCGTTTAAGCCTGACAATATCAATCCCCATATGACAGAGTTCCTTAAGCATATCCCTGTCCTGGGCATCGTAATCCTTATCCTTGTTTCCTCCACCGAAAAATCCCACAAGCTGTTTTTTTTCATATACAGGGATCAAAATCATGGAATGAACCTTCTCAACACCCGGAAATGCAGGCAACTCAAGGAGGCTGTTCCTATTACAGACCACCACATCACCTTTTTGTCTGCATAAAGAAAAAAGCCGGGATGCGCACAGGCGGGCACTCTGATGAAGATTATCATTATGGGAAAAAACATCAGGACCATGGAGCATAATCCCCTTCAGAAGCGAACTGTTTCTGGAACAGAAAAAAGCAAAACGGCTTTCAGTAATTTCTCCAGCCGTTTCTATAATTTTTTTTATAAGACCATGGCTTGTGGTGGAAGACCTGAACTCACTGATGCGAAGCCGGGCCTCCAGCAGCATTTCCATGCGTTTTTCCGCTGTCACATCACGGATGGTACAAAGAATCCCCGAGGCCTCCCCTGCCACATCCTTGATGGGGGCTTTTATAATATGATACCAGCGCCGCCCGATGTCTCCTTTATAGGATTTGCTGATGGTCATGACTCTGCCGGTAGCAAGGATCTCCTCATCCTCTTTCCTGTGTTCTCTGGCTTTTCCCTCCGGGAAGAAATCGAAATCCGTTTTCCCCTCAATTGAAGAATTTCTGTTAAAATCCTTGAAATAATTAAAAAAAGACGGCGTTACTTTTTTATAGACAAAATTTCTGTCCTTCAAAATCAGAAAGTCCGGTGTATTGCGGAAAATGGTATCCAGCAGGTTTTCCTGATCCGCAAGGAGCTGCCGGGAACTTAACAATAAATGAATGTCCCTTGCTATGCAGAGAACCTTACTGCCGTAAGGCATCAGAATAGCCTCACCAAAACAGGTATAAAATTTTTTCTCATGGGATTTTACGGGAATATGTACCCGGATATTTTCCAAAGCTCCTTTTTCCAAAAGCAGAGCCTTCATCCTGTCCCGTTCCCCACCCTTTATGATGCCAATATCCAGAGAAGACCGGCCAAGCATTTCTCCCCTATCGTACCCTGTGACCTCAAGGAAAGAAGGGTTTACATCCTCAAGCACCCCCGTTTCCAGATCCGTTAAAACCATGGGAATTCTGTTACTGTTAAAAAAACGCTGAAAAGTATCTTCATAGGCTCTGTTTCTTTGCAAAAGCAGCCTGTTTTGTTTTCTGGACCAGACAAGAACAAAGCAAAGAATACAGATCAAAAGAACCGGAACAGCATGAAAAACCAGCTGTATCCCATTATAATCCATGACCGAAAAAGGCATATTCCATCTCCATGCAGGTACTGCATATAAAATTCACTTGCACCGTGGGGGCTTTACGACCCCTTTTTCATTTCATCATCAATAAAAACAGAGTTTATATTGTCATACATTTTTTTATTTTTTGGGAAGCTTTTTTTCAAATAATCCTGTCCTTTCCCATTCACAGGGATTTTTTCACCCCACGCAGAAATTCCTTTTTTAAAAAAAACTTGACATGAAGAACCACATAAAATACCTGTCAGACATAAACGACAAAAAATGCTTAATAAACTCTAATCTCATAATCAACAAGAAAAAACATTCTGCATACCAAAAGGCTTACGGACAATGAATCTCAAAAAAAAAATGATCGGCAGCGTCTGTGGCGCAGCCTCCCTTGCTTTTATCCTTACCATCTGGCTCATCAGCTCCATGGCCTCGGAAGAGCTGTTTGAAAACGGCCAGCGCCTGGCCATTGAAGCAGCCCATCACCATGGCGGTGCAATCAAGGCCAAAATGGAGGAACCTCTGGATGCGGCAAGGGCGCTGGCACAGATGATGGGAGCCGTTCAGGGTACAAAAAATGCTCCGGAACGTTCCATGGTCAATGCACTTATGCACGGTCTCCTTGCTGCCAACGAGAGCTACTGGGGGATATGGGCGGTCTGGCACCCTGATGCCTTTGAGGGAAGGGATGCAGATTTCATCAATACGCCGGGAAGCGATGACAAAGGCCGATTTATGCCCTACTGGCACAGGCTCAGCGGAAAACCCGAACTGGATATTTCAGATGCCAGTGCCTATGAGGAAAACAGCAGTAACGGCAGCTGGTACTGGAAACCTTTCCGAAGCGGAAAAGAATTCATCACGCCGCCCACAGCCTATGAGATTGGCGGTAAAGAAATCATTCTGGTTTCCCTCAGCGTACCCATCCGCTCAAAGGGCCGGATTGTGGGCGTTGCAGGCATTGATATCTCCATGGAACAGATGGCCGCCATCATTGCCGGGGTTCATCCCTTTGGCAAAGAGTACAGTTACGGTTTTCTGCTGTCCAATGATGGCATCGGAGCTGCCCATCCCATGGACAAGGCCATCGGTGCGCACATGAGGGACTTTGGCATCGGTGAAAACATCATTCAGGCCGTTGCCCGTGGAAAAATCATTACTGAATATGGCCGTTCCGCCCTTCTGGGTGGACGAAGCTTCACTGTTTATGCCCCCATACAGCTCGGCAACAGCGATGCCCCATGGAGCATAGGACTGGCCGTGTCCCTTGATAAGGTGCTGGAGGGTTCACGACATATCCGAAATATCAGCGCAGGTCTCGGTATTCTGTCCATCCTCATCCTGTTTATTCTCGTTTTTTTTATTGCAGACCGTATGGTGGTTCGACCCATCCGCAGGGTGGCAGAAAATCTTAAGGAAATATCTGAGGGAGAGGGAGATCTCACCCAACGTCTGCCCGTGCAAAGTCGGGATGAAATCGGTCTTCTTGGCGTAAGCTTCAACCAGTTTATGGAAAAACTGCAAAACATGATGGGTCAGATTCAGACCAATGCAGGTACGCTTGGTTCCGCATCACAGGGTCTTGATACCATTGCTACCCGTATGGCCGGTGAAACCCGTGGCAGTGCTGAAAATGCAGGCCGGGTTGCTGCGGCATCCCATGCAATGAGCAGCAATATACAGGCTGTAGCCGCTGCCATGGAACAGGCCAGTACCAGCACCTACATGGTCGCCACAGCCACCGAAGAAATGACGGCCACCATTACCGAAATTGCAGCCCATTCCGAAAGGGCTAGAAACATTTCCGAAAACGCCGTGACCACAAGCCAGTCCGCATCCCAGTACATGCGATCCCTTGAGCAGGCAGCCCGACAGATCAGCAGTGTAACTGAAACCATTACGGATATTGCTGATCAGACCAACCTGCTGGCACTGAATGCTACCATTGAAGCGGCAAGGGCCGGGGATGCGGGCAAGGGATTTGCCGTAGTGGCCGGAGAAATCAAGGAACTTGCCCGGCAGACAGGCAAAGCCACACAGGAAATAAAAACCCGCATCGAAGGCATACAACAGCTTACCGGAAAAACCCTGCATTCCATTGATGAAGTGGTTCGGGTGATTGCAGAAATCTCTGAAATCAATACCACCATTGCCACGGCAGTGGAGGAGCAAAGCAGCGCTGTACGGGAAATTGCAGATAATATTTCACAGGCTTCTTCCGGTGTGCAGGAGGTCAATGCCAATATCAGCCAGATTTCCACAGCAGCCAGAGAAATGGCCTCTGACATCTCAGGCATCAATACCCGTGGGGATAATCTCACAAAGGATGCCCTTGCCGTATCGGACAATTCCGGCAATCTGGCCATGCTGGGCCGGGATCTTACTGAGCTGGTGGGACGTTTCAGGGTTTAAAAATAGAGCGACAAATCTATTACCATAAAAAAGGAACTGCCATGTCCGAAGATCAGACCCGACAAACAGGCTCCCTCAGGGTAAATGTACACCTTCTGGACAGTCTCATGACACTGGCCGGAGAGCTGGTTTTAAGCCGCAACCAGCTCTCTCAGAGTATCTCCACCAGCAATTCCAGAGCCGTTGAAGTGGCAGGACAGCGCATTGACATGATCACATCCGAGTTGCAGGAAGCCATCATGCGCACACGCATGCAGCCCATTGCCAATATTTTTGATAAGTTCAGCCGTATTGTCCGGGATCTCTCCCTTTCCCTTGATAAAAAAATTGACCTTTCAATCCATGGCAATGAAGTGGAGCTGGATAAAACCATCATAGAGGCCATTCAGGACCCCCTCACCCATCTTCTGAGAAATGCCGTGGATCACGGCATTGAAAAGCCAGAAATCCGCCTGCAAAAAAACAAACCGGAAGCAGGTATCATTAAGCTGAGGGCTTTTCATGAAGCAGGTCAAGTAAATATTGAAATAGAAGATGATGGCAAGGGGATGGACCCTGAAGCCATTGCCTCATCTGCTCTGAACAAGGGGATGGTTACTGAAACAGAACTTCTAACTATGGGGACAAGGGAAAAAATCAATCTTATTTTTCTCCCCGGATTTTCCACAGCCCAACAGCTTACAGATGTGTCAGGCCGTGGAGTCGGCATGGATGTGGTGAAAACCAACCTTGACCGGCTGGGTGGCATTGTTGACATCGAATCTGCTATGGATAAAGGTACCCGCATCCGTATCAAACTTCCCCTGACCCTTGCCATCATCCCCAGCCAGATTATTTCTGTGGGCAGAGAACGCTATGCCATCCCCCAGGTCAATCTCAATGAATTGATCCGTATTCCTGCGGCACAGGTGAAAGAACGCATTGAAAAGGTAGGCAATGCCCCGGTTCTCCGGCTCAGGGGTGTACTGCTTCCCATACTGAATCTGGCTGAAGTACTGGGCATCCCCCGCACCTACAAAGACCCCGTTACCGGAGAAGAAAAACCCGACCGCAGAACCAATATTGCAGACCGCAGGTCTCCGGACTTGAGCAGCCGGGTTCCGGAAAACCATAAGTCTGACCTGTCTGAAGAACTGCAACCAAGAAAAAATAAAGACCGTCGGTACAGAGCAGAAAGCGCCATACATATAGCCGTGGTCTCCACAGGTGCTTTCAGTTACGGACTTCTTGTGGATGGATTAATGGATTCTGAAGAAATTGTGGTAAAACCCTTAGGCCGACACCTTAAAGACTGCAAAGGATATTCTGGTGCCACCATCATGGGAGACGGGCGTGTTGCCTTGATTCTGGATGTGGCCTCTCTTGCGGTGATGGCAGCCCTTTCTTCAGCTGACAGCTCTGCCAGCCATAATCATCAGATGCATACCGATAAAATTAAAAGCATGAAGGAAGACAAAACAGCCCTGCTTCTTTTCCGTAATGGAGAACATGGGCAATGCGCCGTACCTCTGGATCTTGTGGAACGCATTGAACGCATCAGGGCAGCAGATATCGAGTATGCGGGAGGCAGAAGGGTGCTGCAGTACAGGGGAGGCTCGCTGCCCCTGCATGAGCTCACAGAATGCACCAGCCTTGATCCCATCTGTGTAAATGAACAAGTGGAAGTCATTGTTTTCCGGATAGATGGCAGGGAAATGGGCCTGATGGTCAATGGACCTGTGGATGCGGTGGAAGTTACCATTGAGATGGATCAGCGTACCCTGAAACAGCCGGGCATCATGGGTTCCATTATTGTGGGCGGACGCACCACCCTTATGGTGGATATTTTCACTCTGGTCCGGACCCTTCTGGGCAGTACTGTTGATTTATAAAAAATTTCTTCAGGAAAGGAAAAACCCATGGCAGCCCCATCCATTCTGGAACTTGCCACATTCTATGTGGGAGAAACCCTCTGCGGCATTGATATTTTAAACATTAAGGAGATGAACAACCATACGGAGATTACACCAGTACCCGGTTCTGAGGACTGGCTCGTAGGAGTCATGAATCTCCGGGGCCGCATTCTTACTGTGATGGACATGGGCCTCAGGCTGGGTCTTCTGCCCGTAAAAGACAGCCGAACCCTTGTGGTGGGGTATGAGGATGAACATCTGGGCCTGCTGGTGGGAAAAATTGAAGATGTGGTCATTGCGGACTCCTTGAAAATTGAGCCTCCACCCTCCAATCTGAGTGGGGTACAGGGCCGTTTTTTTAAAGGTGTATTTAAAACGGATAAAAAGCTCATTGGTCTGCTGGATCTGAAAACCATACTGGAAACATGAATATTTTCTTTGATCAGTTTTTATAAAAAACAGGCCTGCCCCATAAACCCTGTTTTTTTAATCGGACAGAAAACATCTGGAAAAAGGAGCTTATGATCATGAAGTCCGTAAATATCCGATCCATTGGTTTCCGTATTTTTGCAATGGCCATCCTCTCCGTTCTTCTGCCCCTTCTGGTGGTGGGTACCCTTGCCATCACAAGATCCACCGCAGCACTTACAGAAAACGCCGCCGAAAATACCATGGGTGTTGCCCAGGACCTTGCCAATCTCATGGACAACCTTCTTTTTGCAGAAATGCGTCTTTGTGAATCCATGTCAGACCAGAGTCTTGTTCAGGAACTGCTTTACGCAGCAAGGGAAAAGGGTGTGGAAGCTTCTAGGCCAGAGGCACTGGCACTTTTTGAAAACCTGAAGGAAAGCCGGATGTCAGCCAACCATCAGGGCGTTTTTGTGGCCGATGCCAAGGGTGAACTGCTGACGGGTATCCTTGAAAACGGCAAAGAATACATTGGCTTCAATATTGCCAATAATAACGAATTCAAAAGAGCGATGTCCTCCCGTGAAACCACCATAGGCCATGTATTTATCTCTGCGGCCACAGGCAATCTGGTAATGCCCATCAACACCCCGATCTATTCAAGAAATGGTGATTTTCTGGGTGTATTTGCAACGGTGATCAAGGCTGGCTACCTCACGGAGATTGTAGCCAGCCGCACACTGGGAAGAACGGGATACGGCTACATGCTCAATGAAAAAGGCGTTGTTCTGGCCCATCCCAACCAGAAACTTGTCCTTGAAACGGATATCAACAATATTCCTGAAATGCAGCACATCGCCAGAGAAATGTTCAAGGGACAGCCAGGAGCCAACAGTTATGTTTTTCAGGGTGTTCGCAAAATGGCGGGTTTTGCTCCTGTAAAAAATACAGGCTGGGTGGTTTCCGCAACCCAGGATCATGTGGAATTCCTTTCAAGTGCCGTGGGTGTACGTAACATTCTTATTATAGTTATTCTTGTCTCCCTTGCCCTTGTGGGCCTTGTTGTCACCTTTGTGGTCCGCTCCATTGTTTCTCCCATCAATGCGGCTGTGGCTGGTCTGAAGGATATTGCCGAGGGCGAGGGAGACCTCACCATGCGTCTTAAAATCAATACCAGAGATGAAGTCGGGGAGCTGGCACGCTGGTTTAATACCTTTGTGGAAAAACTGCAGGGAATTATCCGGGACATAGGCAGTGGTGTACATACCCTGTCTTCTTCAGCCACCCAGCTTTCTGCCATTGCCGAAGAAACCAGCAAGGGGGTTCAGGATGTGTCGGAAAGAAGCACTAATGTAGCTGCAGCTTCCGAAGAGATCAGCAGCACCATTGATATGGCAGCAGCTTCTTTGGAAGAATCATCCAGCAACACCAACCTTCTGGCAACGGCATCCGAAGAAATGTCCGCCACCATATCAGAGATTGCCCAGAATGCGGGCAAAGCAAGGAGTATTTCCAGTGATGCCGCAGACCGTGCCGCCAACATGTCCGATCATATGGGAAGTCTTAAAACCGCAGCCAATGCGATAGGCAAGGTAATTGAAACAATTACGGATATTTCTGAACAGGTGAATCTGCTGGCCCTCAACGCAACAATAGAAGCTGCAAGAGCAGGAGATGCTGGCAAGGGTTTTGCAGTAGTCGCCAATGAAATAAAAGAACTTGCCCGGCAGACGGCCAGTGCCACTCAGGATATCAGGGAAAAAATTGAGGATATACAGAACACCACCGTCACCACGGTTAAGGAAGTTGGTGATATTACAAAGGTCATCAATGAGGTCAGTGATGTGGTGGGCAACATAGCCGCAGCCGTGGAGCAGCAGTCCACTGCTGCCAGCGAGGTGGCAGCTAACGTGGCCCAGGTTTCACGAGGAATTGAATCGGCCCATGAAGGGGCCAGCCAGAACGCAACTGTGATTCAGGAAACGGCAAAGGACATCGCTGGCATCACCCACGCCATGGGAGAAATGAAAAACAAAGGACTTCAGGTCAGTGAGAGTGCCGGAGAACTTTCAAAGCTTTCAGTAACCCTTCAGAAGCTGGTAGCCCAGTTTAAATTTTAAAAATTATCCCCCTCCGGACCCCAGCTTTTGTCTCTGACCGGAGGGGGAAAACTGTTCAAAGGGAAGATTATATGTCGAGACAGGCACTGAAAGAAAGGCTGGCATCCGGCCTTATGAAAAGCGAAATGATAAGCCTGGCCCAAAGCCGTTTCATTGCAAGGGCAGGATATGAAATCCGCAATCCCATGAATGGCATTATAGGTATGTCTGCACTGCTTTTAAGTACGGATCTTGATGAAGACCAGCTTGAATGTGTAGAATTCATAACGATGTGTGCCTACGAACTACTGGACATAGTAAATTGTTTTAATGAACTGATTCATCAGGATTTCCTGTCTACGAAAGAATAAGAATTCATGTCCTCCCAGAAAGAGTTTGAAGTTTTTTTCCGCAACAATCCTTCCATGATGACCTTATCCGGACTTTGGGAAAGAAAATATACGGATGTAAATGAAGCCTTCCTGAAGGTTCTCGGTTATGAAAGAGATGAAGTTCTGGGAAGAAGCGCCAGTGTCCTTGGGCTATTTCAGAACAGGGATCTGCACCATACAATCTATGAGACAGTTGTAAAACAAAGCTGTATATATGATATAGAAGTGCTGCTTAATCATAAAAATGGCAAACTCATTAAGGCTGCACTTTCAGCAGAGCAGTTTACCATTCAGGCTCTCCCCCATATTCTGACAGTTATTACTCCCCTTGAAATGCCTTTGCATAACAGATTCGGCCTCCATACCAGAAGCCTGCCATCTTATGAAATTAAGCCACTGATCTGGAACCCCAACATTCTTGGAAGCATGGGAGATACGGAAATGGCGCAGCGTATTCTGCAGAGTTTTCTGAAACAGATTCCAGAACGCATCCATACGCTGAAAACGGCAATGGAAAAAAGGGATCTGGCATCTGCCCAAAAAGAGGCACAAAGGATCAAAGCCGCTTCCTTCAATGTGGGTGCAGAGGCCCTTTGGCAGACCGTCTGCGGTATAGAAAAAAAACTGCTCACCAATGATGCCAATGAGGCCATGGAAGATCTCAGCTTCCTTGAAAATGGTTATTCATCACTGATGAAAATTTTTGAGACTCAGATTTCAGGATTTTATTAAGCTTTTAAAGCCTGTTCCAGCTTTACACAACAAAGATAAAGAATATTTGAAGATGGTACGCACAATGTTTGAAAAATTCATAATGAAATATAAATCCGAAACTAATTTTTCTTATTTTGGGAGGGGTATATGAATGGAGTTTCATTGAAACTTGGTTGTTCAGCTTTTTGCCTTCGGAATGGCTCTGATACATGGATTGCCCGTAACCTTGATGTCCCTTTTACGAACGGCCACATCCTTACCAACTTGCGTGGAATATCGAAACAGAGCATTATTCAGAACCATCTATTCCCGGCACACTGGATAAGTCGTTGGGGTAGCCTGACTATAAACCTTCTTGGTGCTGATTTTCCAATGGGAGGCATCAATGAATGTGGACTCGTCATCGAACATCTCTGGATGCCCGGTACCGAATATCCCGACCACCGCGGATGCAAAGCTCTGTTGGAATTTGAATGGATACAATTCATGCTAGACACCTGTACCAGCGTGGAGGATGTCCGTATTCAGGCCGAACAATTGACAATTCCATCGGATCGTGTGGAAATGCATTTTTTGTTGGCCGATAGCTCAGGAAATTACGCATTACTTGAGTTCCGCAATGGGAAACCACTTTTTTATACGGGTTCTTTTTTTCAGACATCAGTTGTAACCAATAGCTGGTATGATGAATCTCTCCGATATATGTCTTCTTTTGCAGGTTTTGGGGGAGAATCCACGCCGTCTCGGACATCAACGGAATCCCTCGACCGCTTTGCTCGTCTGGCATGTGCCATATATAATAAAACTACCGCTATCCCTATCAACATTCCCGATTCAGCAATGTCTCTTTTAGACTCTGTCATTGACGACACCCTACTTAGCGTAGTTTTTCACCCCCAGTCTGGATGCATGACCTTCAAGACAAGCCAGAACGACAAACAACGAACATTGAAAACCGCAGATTTTGATTTTTCACCTGATGCTCACCACATGATGCTTGATATCCATGCAGAGACAGACACTATGGAAAATTTTAATGCTGAAAAAATAATTTTAAAAATGCAGGATATTTTTTCAATTGGACAAGACTTTCTACGTTTGGATGCTTACCAGAACCTTATGATAAGCCGACAAAAACAAATTTCAACTACAAGGTATTCAAGTTCCTGAGTACATAGCATACTGAAAATCATGGTGCAAAAAAATCTGCCCACTGCCAGAAAAGAGGCACAAAGGATCAAGGCGGCTTCCTTCAATGTGGGCGCAGAGGTTTTGTGTCAGCTTGTATGCGGTATCGAACAAAAACTGATCATCCGTAATGCCATGGAGGCAATGGAGGATCTTAGCTTCCTTTAAAAAGGTTATTTATCACAGATGGAAACTTTTGAAACTCAGATTTCAGGATTTTATTAGATGATTCGGCAATGGAATGGAATCATGCCCCTTGTAATTGAAGAAGCAGAACGACCGGAACAGTATGATGCTGGCGCAGGACTTTTTAAAGAATATGCGGTATTTCTCGGCTTTGACCTGGAGTTTCAAGGTTTTACCGATGAACTGGAGAATCTTCCATCCATGTATGGACCGCCCAATGGCTTTCTGCTGCTGGCGAAGATGGAAGAAACTTATGTGGGATGCGTTGCACTAAGGCCAATCGCTCCGGGTATGGGAGAAATGAAGCGCATGTATGTCCTTAAACCCTATCAGGGCAAAGGAATTGGTAAAGCCCTGACGGAGGCCTTCCTTACCAGAGCAGCAAGCCTTGCTTATCAGGCCGTACGTCTGGACAGTGTTGCCAGACTTGGGTCTGCGCTGCGGCTTTACAAAGACTGCGGGTTTAAAGAAATTGAACCCTACTGTTTTAATCCTTATCCCGATGTTGTATTTATGGAGTACAGATTTCCCCCACCCATACCATCACAAAGCAGCATGGAGAATCCATGGCTGCATATTCCGGCGTCGGATTATGAGGGCCACATGGCTCTTCCGGAAGTCAATCAGCTATCCTTTCTGGAAGAAGTTTTCAAGCAATCCCTTGGTGCCTGCAACAGCCGTTCTGTGGCATGTCTTGGCTGCTCCACGGGAAACGGCTTCCGCCATATCCGAAGGGAAAGTACAGAGGTCCTGGATGCCATTGACATCAACCCGGAATATTTAAAAATTCTCCAGCAACGCTACACCGATACGCTTCCATGTCTGCGGACCATAGAAGCGGACCTCAATACCTTTGAAAATCATGGGCAGAAATATTCACTCATTTTTGCAGGGCTGATCTTTGAATACCTGTCCCCTGACCCCCTGCTGAAAAAAATCAGCAAATGGCTTGAAGACGAAGGTCAGATGGTTGCCGTACTTCAACTGCATGACGAATACATCAAAAAAGTCTCAGAAACGCCCTATGACAGCCTGAAACAACTCGCTCCCCACATGCATCTGATTTCCGAAGAAAAATTCAGAATAATGGCGGAAGAAAACGGATTAAAGGAAATGACGGGAAAAATCAGGGAACTGAAAAGCGGGAAAAAATTTTATATTGGAATCTTTGGAAAAAAAGGATATATTTTCTGAAATTCCTTAAAAACAGTCAATCATTTCAATTGAAACTTCAAGCCATCGTACACAGCCCCCATGGCTTTATATTCAGCAACAGGAAAAAATATGACAGCGGAAATTTTCCCCGAACCCATCAGAAAGCTTCCCAAAGCGGATATCCCGCTGAACGGCATCACCGCATATCTGTCTCAGTCCGACACCCATCAGATTCTTTTCATGCAGTTTGATAAGGATACGGATCTGCCCGAGCATAGCCACGGAGCTCAGGTGGGCATTGTTCTGGAAGGAAAAATAGAACTTGTGATGGATGGCATCCAGCAGACTTTCACGAAAGAAGACCGCTATCATATTCCGGAAGGCGTCAGGCATTCCGGCAAAATATACGCCGGTTACGCAGACATAAGCTTTTTCAATGAACCCGACAGGTATGGCACAAAATGAAAATTCCGAATACGTATCAAAGACCTGTCTTTTTTCTATTTCAAAATATTCGTTCGAGTTCATTAAAATTGATGCTCTAAATACACCCTAAGCATATTACCGGAGAAAAACTGATTATGAGTGAACAGATTCTTAAATATGAAGAAAAAATGCTGGAATTATTTGAATTAACAAAGACACAAATGCCCGACCTTACCGAAGCCTACTATGGCTCTGTAAAAAATGCCGTATATGGTGAAGGTGCATTGGGCATAAAGAACAAGAGACTAATTTCTTTGGCTATTGGCATTCAGGATGGTTGTAAGGACTGTATGATTTCACAAACATCCAAGGCATTGGATTCCGGTGCAACCATAGCAGAAATTTTTGAAGTTTGTGCAATCAGTGTCAGCATGGGAGGTACACTCGCATGGAGTAAAGTATTAATTGTTGCTGATTATCTTCAGGAAAGGGGAATGATAAAGCCTGCATCATAACGGACAAAGTGCTAGAATACAGATTGAATTCAAGGAAATATGAGATTATGACAAGGAGATTATGACCATGATAAATATTCAGTATAAAATTAAATTTGTCCTATGGACCTGTATTTTAATTGTTATAGGTTTCTTTGCTTATAAAACAGTCACAGGAGACATACAAGGCCCTGAAAAGATTAAAAGTTTAACTTATGTTATACTTGTATTGTTTGGAATGAATATTATACTTTTGAAGTATAACCATAGTAAGCAACGCTTGATTTTTTACTTAGAAGGCTCCCTGGATGCGTTACCATTTCCAGTAACAACAACTGATATGAAAATGAAATGGGTATTTATTAACAAGACAACCGAAACTTTACTGGTCCGTCAAAATTTAGATAAAAAAAGTGTTATTGGTAAACATTGCTCAAATTGGAAAGCAGATATTTGTGAAACAGAAAACTGTGGGGTGCACTGCCTTCGAAAAGGAAAACAAACAACTAATTACATTCAAGAATATGCTGATGCCCCCAGTACCTACATGCAAGTTGATACACACTATATAAAAGATGATAGCGGAAAGAAAATTGGACACGTAGAGCTGGTAACTAACGTAGACTCATTAAAACAATTGTCAGAAACAGCTAAGATATTAACTCCATCTTCAGAATCTCTTCTTGATGTAGCAAAACAACTCGAACAAAATTCTGTTGCAACTTCACAAAGATCCGATTCCGTAGCTGTTGCTTCTGAAGAAATGAGCTCCAGTATGCAATCTATGTCCAGCGCTATGGAAGAAACAACGATGAATATGAACCATATAGCTTCGGCGGTGGAGGAAATGAATGTAACTATTAATGAAATAGCAAAAAATTCTGAAAATGCCCGCACAATTACAAGTCGTGCTGTAGAACAAGGTCAAAATGCATCCATTCAAGTAAAATCCCTTGGAGAGTCAGCTAAGAAAATTGCTATGGTTACAGAGGTCATATCAGAAATATCTGAGCAAACAAACCTGTTAGCTTTAAATGCTACAATTGAATCGGCTAGAGCAGGAGAGGCGGGGAAAGGATTTTCTGTTGTTGCAGCAGAGATAAAAGAACTTGCCAAACAAACCTCTAATGCAACCAAGGAAATAAAACAAACCGTCGAAGGAATTCAGACATCAACCGATGGGACAGTCTCAGAAATAGAAAAAATATCAGCTGTTATAATTCAAATTAATGATGTTGTTACTTCTATTGCATCTGCCGTTGAAGAGCAGTCAGTTACAAGTCATGAAATGTCAAAAAATATAATGGAAGCCTCTTCTCGGGTAGCAGACATAAATGATAATATAATTCAGAGTTCTTCAGTTTCTTCAGAAATTGCAAAAGATATTTCAGTAGTAAATGAGTCAGCAAATAAAATATCAAAAAGCAGTTCTGAGTTATCCTCAAATGCAGAAAAGCTTAATTCTTTAGCTAAAAAACTGGCTACTATGGTTAAAGTTATATGATGCATTATTTTTTAACTTTCATTCAATATAGAGAGTTGGGCTAACTTTACTTATTTTCTACACGGGATAAAAAACATAAATTTTGGTATCAAATGAGGGTGTATGAAAAGGTTTATGATTGTACTGATTTTTGTCCTATGCCTTACCGCCCTCTCCTTTTTTTCAGAAAACAGCATTGCTCTGGATCTATCCCCTGAAGAAAAAATCTGGCTACAGGAAATTCCCCCCCTGCGTTTCAGCGAGGTGGACTGGCAACCCCTTTCTTACACCTCCGACTATCCTGTCTATAAAGGTCTCATTGCCGATTACCTTGACATCATCATCAGCAGCACCGGCATCGGGATGGAATTTATTCTCAGTGAAACATGGCAGGAGGTGCTGGACAAATTTGAAAAAAAGGAAATTGATCTCATACCCGCTTTGGCTCTGGATGATGATGTAAAAACCGAAGTGCTTTTCACAGATCCCTACATATCCTTTCCGCTGGTTATTGTTACACGGCCTGACAGGGAATTCATCGCCTACACCCATGAGCTGGAAGGAAAAAAAGTGGGCGTAGGCAAGGGCTATACAACCTGAATTCCCGAAAATTGTAACTATGGTGACAACTTTATATTGAAGAGCTCCATTAACCGTCGATGAGTCGGTGTTGTTTCAGTGAAAACCTGCCCATATCGATTGGAATATTTGATTTTGACCAGAGTTTCCATCTCTTCCATCACCTTTTCGACTGTAAAATATTTAATTTTTTCGTCTTTTTTTATTGTGGAACGTATAGAACTGACATAGATCAGCGCAAGGAATTGTAAGAACA